>NZ_JBIMJO010000019.1:0-52172 GCF_043674095.1 Streptococcus sp. A25 | reverse complement strand
ATTATTGGGAATCCCAGCTTAAATCATAGATACCGTAAGGGATTTTATTCTTTATTTAAAACTTTGCAACAGAACCGGAGAGCTTGAATTATATGGTGATAGAGAAAATAAAGTGGAGTTTGTGAAAACAATCTTCCAAAGACGCTATTTGCCATCTTTGGGACTGTACGGCATTCTACTGGGAACAAGTTTGCGTTCGCGTCCAGGTTTTGTCTTAGGTATTTCTATCATTTATATTCCGCTTTTATTATTACTAGGCATCCGTTTTTATCGTATGGTAAAAGAGTAACTAGGTCCTCAGACTGATTTTTAGCACTCTAAGCAAAAGAGTGCTAATTTTTTGGTTTTTTCTCTTGACAATCCATTTTTTCGGCGTATAATGGGAGTATATAGGTTAGCACTCGACATCATAGAGTGCTAACGCTCTTCGAAAATCAACACTAACCGTTGTCAGCTTGCCTTTGTGAACCACAGTTCTACATTCGGCCTCGCTTCCTAGGCTACTGTCGATTTTCATTGAGCGTAACTAAAACAGTGTTCATGAAAGGAGCGGAGATGATTACCCAACGTCAAAATGATATTTTGAATCTGATTGTTGAATTGTTTACGCGCCATCATGAGCCGGTTGGTTCTAAGGCCTTGCAGGAGATGATTGCTTCTAGTTCGGCTACCATTCGCAATGATATGGCTAAGCTAGAGCAGTTGGGCTTGCTAGAAAAGGCCCACACGTCAAGTGGTCGGATGCCCAGTCGGGCTGGTTTTCAATACTTTGTCAACCACTCACTCAACTTGGAACACATCAATGAAGAAGATGTTTATCAGGTGGTTAAGGCCTTCGATTTTGAAGCTTTCAAGCTGGAGGACATCTTGGAGCGGGCAAGTCAGGTCCTAGCGGATTTGACAGGCTACACCTCGGTCATCTTAGATGTGGAGCCGACCAGTCAGCAGCTGACTTCCTTTGACATCGTGCAGCTCAGTAGCCACGATGCTCTGGCAGTCTTGACTTTGGATCAGTCTAAACCTGTCACTGTCCAGTTTGCTATTCCCAAGAACTTTTTAACCAGGGACTTGGAAGTGCTCAAACGCTTGGTAGATGAACGCTTCGTTGACCAGACGGTCTTGGCAATCCACTACAAGCTGCGGACGGAGATTCCCCAGGTGGTGCAGCGTTACTTTACCACGACGGACAATGTCTTGGATCTCATGGATTACATCTTTGCCAATCTTTTCCAAGAATCGGTCTTCATCAGTGGAAAGGTCGCCTCGCTGACTTACGGTAATCTAGCTACCTACCAGCTCTTGGATAGCGCACAGCTATTAGCATCAGAGTTGCGGCAGGGATTGGCTCCAGGCCAGCAGACCAGCATTTCAGTGGCGGAACACAGCGACCCGGCCCTTGCAGATGTGACGGTCATTCATCATCGCTTTCCTATCCCCTATCGGGGCATGGCTCAGATGAGTTTGCTTGGTCCTGTTGATATGGACTATCGTAGGCAGATGAGTTTAATCAACATCATCAGCCGCGTCCTATTTATGAAATTAACCGATTATTACAGATATTTAAGTAGTAATCATTACGAAGTCAATTAGAAGGAGAATGCTTTGTCAGAAGAAATCAAAAACGAAGAAATCGTAGAAGAGGTTGAAGCAACAGAAGAAGTTGTGGAGACACCTGAAAAATCGGAATTGGATTTGGCAAACGAGCGTGCGGAGGAATTTGAAAACAAGTACCTTCGTGCCCATGCTGAAATGCAAAATATCCAACGCCGTGCCAACGAGGAACGCCAAACCATTCAGCGTTACCGTTCACAAGACTTGGCTAAGAAAATCTTGCCGAGCTTGGATAACTTGGAACGTGCCCTTCAAGTCGAAGGTTTGACAGAAGATGTCAAAAAAGGCCTTGAAATGGTACAGGAAAGTTTAATTCAGGCCCTCAAAGAAGAAGGGGTGGAAGAAGTCGCAACCGATGTCTTTGACCCAAATCTTCACATGGCCATTCAAACTGTTCCAGCCACAGACGACTGCCCAGCAGAACACATTGCACAAGTCTTCCAAAAAGGCTACAAACTACATGAACGTCTGTTGAGACCTGCTATGGTAGTGGTATCTGAATAGCTTAGTCTTCCAGTTTATCTTTTATTACTTCGTTAACTTGCCTTGCCGTACTCCAGTACTGTCTTCGGCTCGTTGCCTAGTACTAAAAGTAAACTGAAACACTAAGACCGCTCTGCTATTCTCCCCCAAAAAAGAAACTTGACCGAAATGTCATGCACAGTAGTTTGCAACCAATCGCTTCGTCGCGAGGCTCCTAGCTCTTGGGCAAACTTTGTGTCGGTAACTCTAAGGTCGCTAAAGCGACAAGAGTTACTCGAAAACTATGAAAAAACCTCGTCTGCAATGACGGTAAACTATGAATGAATAAAAGAAAACTAAAAAAAGAGGTAACACACATGTCTAAAATTATCGGTATTGACTTAGGTACAACAAACTCAGCAGTTGCAGTTCTTGAAGGAACTGAATCAAAAATTATCGCAAACCCAGAAGGAAACCGCACAACTCCGTCTGTTGTATCTTTCAAAAATGGTGAAATCATCGTTGGCGACGCGGCAAAACGCCAAGCAGTAACCAACCCAGATACCATTATCTCTATCAAATCAAAAATGGGAACTTCTGAAAAAGTTTCAGCAAACGGTAAAGAATACACACCACAAGAAATCTCAGCTATGATCCTTCAATACTTGAAAGGCTACGCTGAAGAGTACCTTGGTGAAAAAGTAACTAAAGCCGTTATCACGGTTCCTGCTTACTTCAACGATGCACAACGTCAAGCAACCAAAGACGCTGGTAAAATCGCTGGTCTTGAAGTAGAACGTATCGTCAACGAACCAACTGCAGCAGCCCTTGCTTACGGTTTGGACAAGACTGACAAAGATGAAAAAATCTTGGTATTCGACCTTGGTGGTGGTACTTTCGACGTATCTATCCTTGAACTAGGTGACGGTGTCTTTGATGTACTTGCAACAGCAGGTGATAACAAGCTCGGCGGTGACGACTTTGACCAAAAGATTATCGACCACATGGTAGCAGAGTTCAAGAAAGAAAACGGTATCGACTTGTCAGCTGACAAGATGGCCCTTCAACGTTTGAAAGATGCGGCTGAAAAAGCGAAGAAAGACCTTTCTGGTGTAACATCAACTCAAATCAGCTTGCCGTTCATCACTGCAGGTGCAGCAGGTCCGCTTCACTTGGAAATGACATTGACACGTGCAAAATTTGACGAATTGACTTACGACCTTGTAGAACGTACAAAAGTTCCTGTTCGTCAAGCTCTTTCAGATGCAGGCCTTAGCTTGTCAGAAATTGACGAAGTTATCCTTGTCGGTGGTTCAACTCGTATCCCAGCCGTTGTAGAAGCTGTTAAGGCTGAAACTGGTAAAGAGCCAAACAAATCTGTGAACCCTGATGAAGTTGTTGCTATGGGTGCGGCAATCCAAGGTGGTGTCATCACTGGTGATGTCAAAGACGTTGTCCTCCTTGATGTAACTCCATTGTCACTCGGTATTGAAACAATGGGTGGTGTATTTACAAAACTCATCGACCGCAACACAACCATCCCAACTTCTAAGTCACAAGTCTTCTCAACTGCTGCAGACAACCAGCCAGCTGTTGATATCCACGTGCTTCAAGGTGAGCGTCCAATGGCAGCGGACAACAAGACTCTTGGCCGCTTCCAATTGACTGACATCCCTGCAGCACCTCGTGGTATTCCACAAATCGAAGTAACATTTGACATCGACAAGAACGGTATCGTTTCTGTAAAAGCTAAAGACCTTGGTACGCAAAAAGAGCAAACAATCGTTATCCAATCTAACTCAGGTTTGACAGATGAAGAAATCGACCGCATGATGAAAGATGCAGAAGCAAACGCAGAAGCAGATAAGAAACGTAAGGAAGAAGTGGACCTTCGTAATGATGTGGACCAAGCAATCTTTGCGACTGAGAAAACTCTGAAAGAAACAGAAGGCAAAGGCTTCGACGCAGAACGCGATCAAGCTCAAGCAGCTCTTGATGAGTTGAAAGCAGCTCAAGAAGCTAACAACTTGGACGACATGAAAGCGAAACTTGAAAACCTCAACGAAAAAGCCCAAGCCCTTGCAGTGAAACTCTATGAACAAGCAGCAGCACAACAAGCAGCCGCAGGTCAAGAAGGCGCTCAAACAGCTAACAACGCAGGCGATGATGTCGTAGACGGCGAGTTTACTGAGAAGTAGTAAAAACGTTCGGGGAACGTTTTTAGCCCGAGTCGAGAGATTCGGAAGCGAGGATACCAAAACTGATGGCTACTAAAAGTAGCTCATCAGTTAACGGTTACCGCTATTGCGGCTAACCTAGATGTCTTACTAGCTCGAAAACAAAGTATTATCGACTTTGTTTTCTCACGTCGTAAATGGTTCAGGAGACCTTTTTATCCCGAGCTATGAAATTCTTCACTAGGCTTCGTTAACTCTCCTTGATGGACACTAGTTCAATCTTCGTCCAGTTGCCTAAGCCTAGTCTTGAATTTCTTTGAGTATCTAGGGTTCGGAAAATCATTTTTTCCGAAGTTCTTAGCTCGAACTCAGTTCTCATCATCCTGAGAATAAAATCATTTCGTCAATAAAATTTCCAATCACAGAGGTTGCAACCCAGCCTCTGTTTTTGGGTAAATACCCTTCTAACTTTTACAGAAAGGAAAGTGTTCGTAACTGAACACGGGCGACTTTCTATACTCTAAAGAAAGGAATACAAGTTCGGTAATTCGAACACAGGCTAAAAACCTAGTGAAAAAGATAAACTTCCTAGTGTGTTAGGCACACTGCGTCAGTTTCCTATTTTCATACGGTTTTCTTAACGCCTTTTGTATCATAAACTATGAACAATACTGAATTTTACGATCGTCTTGGTGTTTCTAAGAATGCTTCGCCAGACGAGATTAAGAAGGCTTATCGGAAGCTTTCGAAGAAGTACCATCCAGATATTAATAAGGATCCGGGTGCGGAGGATAAATACAAGGAGGTCCAAGAGGCTTATGAAACCTTAAGCGATCCGCAAAAACGTTCTGCCTATGACCAATATGGTCCTGCAGGAGCCAATGGAGGCTTCGGTGGTGGAGCAGGTGGTTTTGGTGGTTTCGACGGAGCAGGTTTCGGTGGCTTTGAAGACATTTTCTCTAGCTTCTTTGGCGGAGGTGGTGCGACCCGCAATCCTAATGCACCTCGTCAAGGGGATGACTTGCAGTATGCGGTCAACTTGAAGTTTGAAGAAGCGATTTTTGGTGTGGAACGTGAGGTGTCCTATAACCGTGAGGCAACTTGTCGAACCTGTACAGGTTCAGGTGCCAAACCTGGAACAAGTCCTGTAACCTGTGGGCGTTGTCATGGTTCTGGAGTGATCAATGTGGACACCCAAACTCCGCTTGGAACTATGCGCCGTCAAATGACCTGTGATGTCTGTCATGGTCGCGGAAAACAAATCAAAGACCCATGTACAACCTGTCATGGAACTGGTCATGAAAAACAAGCCCATACAGTGACGGTTAAGGTGCCAGCAGGTGTGGAAACCGGTCAACGGATTCGCTTGGCAGGTCAAGGGGAAGCTGGTTTCAATGGTGGTCCATACGGAGATCTTTACGTTGTAGTTCAAGTTCAGGCATCAGACAAGTTTGAACGTGAAGGGACAACCATTTACTATAAATTAGACCTCAACTTTGTCCAAGCAGCACTTGGTGATACTGTTCATGTACCAACAGTTCACGGTGATGTGGATATGGTCATTCCTGAAGGTACCCAGACTGGTAAGACCTTCCGACTCAAAGGAAAAGGTGCCCCAAGTGTCCGTGGTGGTGCCATCGGTGACCAATATGTGACCGTCAATATTGTCACTCCGACAGGCTTGAATGACCGCCAACGTGCAGCCCTTAAAGAATTTGCGGCAGCGGGAAATATTGATGTCAAACCCCATAAAAAAGGATTCTTTGACAAGGTAAAAGATGCCTTTGAAGATTTATAAATCGAGATGAAGTCTGGAGAATTTTCTATTTAGAATATTGACAAGCCCTCACAAGGTGCTTGTCTCAGAATGAAGACAAACATCTCGCTTGATGTTTGTCTTTTTCTGTTTATTGGTCTGATAGTCCGTCTTTTTGCCAGAATAGTGGCTATTTGGACAAAATAAAAAGGCTTCCCTGCCCTCATTTTTACCAATTTCTTGAGATTTAAACACGCCAAAGTCAGTCCAACCTTATCCTCCATTTTGGACTTGCCTTTCTCTCTTGTGTAACGAAGATTGTGGTACTCTTTGGCTGTCCCAAAGAGGCGTTCAATGGTTTCTTTCCGCTTCTGGTAGAGCTCCTTCATACCTTTCCTGTGCCGAATCTCTTCACAGCTTTCTAAAGCCTCTTTCCAAATGTGTCGAGTTACCACTTTCTGCTTGTTCTTGCTTTCTGTACAAATTGATAGAAGTGGACAAGTAGCACAGATAGCTGAGTCACTCTTATATTCCCGATAACCTTCTCTGGTTGTAGTGCGATAGGTTAAGACCTGATTCTCAGGACAGATATAACAGTCATAGTATTCATCATAGACAAAATCCTTCGAGCGTAGTTTCCCTTTCTTTCCTTTCGGTCGTGTATACGGAAAGACTGGAGTAATCTCTTGTTCTAGGAGGAAGCGAGCGATACTTGGGGTCTTATAGCCAGAATCGGCAACGAGAAAGCTAGGCTGAAAGGGTTGGAGTTTAGCGAAGAGTACAGGAAAGGCCTGGCTGTCATGGACATTGCCAGCCTCCACGCTATAAGCCAGAGCCCAACCATGCTTGTCACAAGCAACCTGAGCTGTATAAGCAAATACTTCCTTATGGTCCCCTTTATGAAACCAGCCACTTTCAGGGTCAGTTGTAGAAATTTTCTTAGTGATGGGTCCCTCCTCTTTTGCGGGCCCTAGCGGCTTTTTTGCATGCTTTTCTCTATCCCTGTTAATTTCAATCTCTAGCTGGTCACTCATAAACTTGGCTTGCTTTTCAATTTCACGATTGATGAATTTACGATTATTCGCCGCAGCCTTGATATGGGTACCGTCAATGAAAATTTCTGTTGGATCTATGAAGCCTGCATTGACGCAGAGACCTAAGATATGGGTGAAAATGCCTTCAATAACTTGTCTATCTTGAAAACGACGGACATAGTTCTTTCCGTAGGTAGTGAAATGAGGCACCTTATCATCCAGTCGAAGACCAAGAAACCAACGGTAGGCAGTGTTGACTTCGATTTCCTTAATGGTTTGACGCATGGAACGAATGCCGAAGAGACACTGAAGGATTGGAATTTTAATGAGCAGAATAGTGTCAAGACTAGGACGCCCTGTATCATCGCTATAGCTATCTGCGACTAAGTCATAGATAAAGGAGAAGTCAATAGCTTCCTCTATTTGACGAAGGAGATGATCTTGAGGAACAAGGTCATCTAAACTGTAGAAACCAAATTGACCGCGATTGTAGTCTGGATTTTCTTTGTGTAACATAGCGATTCTCCTTCTGCTTATTAGCTAGTATTCCTATCTCTATTATACTACTTTACATATGAAAAAGCCGTTAGAAATATAATTCTAACGACTTTGTCTTCAATCTGTGACAAGCCCTCACAAGGTGCTTGTCTTTTTTATATGCAAGTTTGTTGGTTATAACGTCTAATAATGTCCTGAAATTATTTTTGGAATATTATCTCTGAATAACTATATTGACTGTAACATGGAATTTTTGGTATTATAATATTAGCTATTTCGAAAAGAGTTTGATGAAATAATAGACTAATACGCTGTTTTTCGATAAAGTATTAGCTTACAAAAATGATAGATTAAAATTTTTATGTAACCTGAATAATGTGTTTGTAACACTGACGATATCTGTATTGAGGAGGATCTTGATGAGTTTTATTAATCAATTAAAGGAAAAGGTTTCACAGGTTGGTGAACACGTTAAAGAAACAACTCAGGATGTCATTTCTGAACAACAAAAGAATAGAGAGACAAATAAGAAGAAAAAAGAGATTCAACAACTACAAGAAATGATTGATGACTTATATAGGCTTATAGGAATTCAGTTTATTGAAAGTCATCCAGAAGAAATTCGGGAAGGAACATTATTTCAAAAAGAACTAACCCGAATAAAGGAACTGTATAATACTCAGTTGGAAATACAGGAGAGAATTGATGCAGAATTATATGAAAGCAAAAATTGTTTATCTTGTGGTCGCAAAATAGCTAATAACCATCAATTTTGCACGTACTGTGGTGCGTTGTCAAGTAGGGAGGAGCCATGATTGAAAAATATTTGGTGAAGAGAACTTGCTATAGATGTTCTCAAACGCTTGGGATAGGTTGGAAATATTGCGGTTTTTGTGGTGAATTAGTGAATAATGATGGTGCTAAAATTCAGATATCAGTCCCTTTGGAAAACTTATTTTATCAAGGAGAAACTATAAAACAAAAGGTTTCAAATCGTTTTTCAAATGTAAGTCAAATCATGGATAGAATGAAAGATACGGTTTCTGTACATTTAAATAAAGGTGAAGAAATTAGAAATACTCATTTGGTACCATTAATCTTTAAAGTGACCATTGATGGTGTGGAAACGCTGAAAATCGATTCTTTTGTACTAGAAGCTGATAAAGGATTTGTGGCAAAAGATTACTTAGGATACTATTACCAGAATATGCGTTTTCAAGTACAAGTAAATTCTAGTATGCTTTCTGTTGGAGAAAAACACTATTTTATTAATGGTGATTGTTTGAGGATTGATGATACTTGCTATATATTCAGTTTGATGAATCAAGAAAATGTGAAGTGGAAGTCAGCCGAGTTAAGTATCGACTTGCTTCAAGAAATAAAAGCTGAATTTCTAGAAATGAATCAAGATGGTCTGATATTCATCAAGCCTAGTGAAACAGAGCAATTAACTGTCAATAAAATACACATTTCAGCAAGAAGTCGTTTAAGGGATGGGGACCTAATTAACT
Organism: Streptococcus sp. A25; assembly: GCF_043674095.1. Taxonomy (NCBI): domain Bacteria; kingdom Bacillati; phylum Bacillota; class Bacilli; order Lactobacillales; family Streptococcaceae; genus Streptococcus; species Streptococcus sp. A25. The sequence continues at coordinate 43,123 of NZ_JBIMJO010000019.1, read as the reverse complement.
ATAATCACAGATTATTCATTATGTTGGGTGGTGTATTGTTTTTCCAAGATGAATTACAAGAGTCTGAAAAAAGTAGTCTTGCGGAAAATATCCATGGGTTAGAACATGGGGAGGGCTTAAAGGTTAATATTCGGGAACGCAGTGCGGGAAGCAAAAAGCTATTGTCGGACATACAGTTTTCAATTAATCCCGGAGAAATGATTTTGATTCTTGGAGGGTCAGGGGCTGGAAAAACGACTCTTATCAATGCCATTATGGGTAATGAGAAAGCAGATGCGACGATTTTACTTGGAAAGAATAATCTATATGAGGATTTTGATATGGTGAAGCGAACAATTGCAAATGTTCCTCAGTTTAGTCTTCATAGAGAAAAAGATACAGTATATATGACGCTTAGAAATGCTGCAGAGATGAAGTTGGTTCGGGATTTTGTAAGAGATGAAAACTTGTTGGAGCAAAAGATTTACACAGTTTTGAAAACGGTGAATTTATCAAGGAAGCGTGACAGTTTAGTTTCAGAGCTTAGCGGAGGTGAGAAGAAACGTCTTAGTATCGCAACTGAGTACATTTCCGATCCTGTTGTATTTATTTTGGACGAGCCAGATTCTGGAGTAGATGGCAGCAACGCTCGCGTAATTATGTCTAGTTTGCGATCCATTGCAGACAATCAGAAGATTGTTATTGTTATTTCACACAATCCAGATCGGACGCCGAAACTATTTGATAAGGTTCTTGTATTGGCTAAGAGTGAGAGTGAACATTGTGGAAAATTAGCATTTTATGGATCTGTTGAAGAAGCTCTTACATTTTTCAAGACAGATCAGTTAGAGTTAGTTGTATCCAAAATTGAAGATGAACCAGATTATTATATTCAAAAATATGAAAAGTATTTAGACCAAAGAGGAGGATAAGGTAATGGATTACGCATCAAGTAAGGAACAGGTTTCAATATATTTTGGTAAGTTTAGAAGGTCATTTCAATATTCAAAAGGTTGGTATTCTTTTTTGAGTACTTTGATTATTGCAGTTGTAGCTTGTCTAGTTTCAGGAAAAAATGGATTTAACTCAGATTTTTGGACCGGTAATTCAGCTATTGCTCAAACATCTTTTATACTCGCCTGTTCATGCATCTGGATTGGTCTGTTTAATTCTATAACGGTTATTTGCAAAGAACGCGATATTATCAAACATGAGTATCGGTCTGGAATGAAATTGTCGTCATATATTGTTGCACATTTAATTTTTCAGGCTCTTATTTCCTTGTTAGAAGCGATTATTATTATGACCGTAGTCTTTTTGTTTTATGGGTCAAAAATTTCTGAATTGTCTCGATTTGGTGACTTAAGTTTATTAAGATTCTTCTCCTATTTCTTAACATTTTTTTTAATAATTTATGCGTCAGATGTGTTAGGAATCTTGTTATCATCGATTGTAAAAAATACTGAGCAAGCAATGACGATTATGCCATTCTTTATTCTTTTACAATTTTTATTCTCAGGACAAATTCAATTAGAAGGAACTCTGGCTTTCCTCACAAACGGAATGGTCAGTCGATTTGGATTAGATGCGTTATTATATTTAGCCAATGCAACTAACAGTATTTCTGATAATCCACATAACATATTTATTTGTTGGATAGCCTTAATTGTATTTTCTCTTTTTTATGCCTATTTATCTGTCAAGATATTGAAATCCGTTGAGAAGGATCAGCGTGGTACAAAATAAGAGAGAGTTATGAGCAATTCCTCAATCGTTAGAAATTGCACTCTAAAATTATAAAAATAGATTTTGTTGATTTGATGATTGAAATGTTTCACAGAAACTTTTAACATGTTCCCATAATTTAAAAAGGAATTATGTTGCTATGTCGATTGATTCAGCAAGTCTATTTTTTGATTTATTGAGATTATTTTCTAATGATTGATTTTTTTTATACTCAACCAAAATCAAAACTAGCGATTTAAACGCATTCAATCTAAACGTTTAACGTCCAAAGTGATTAGAAGATGGCTTTTTTTTGATTTTAATTGAGTATTAACATAATCTTGGGATAAATTTTCTAGTCCCTTCAAATGTTTGTGATAAAATAAGTTTAATAAAGGAAAGAGAACGCTTACGGATGAAATCTTGGGTTGAGAATGTGGCCATAAAGAAATACGAAGATCGGTCTGGCTTGACGGGTTTGAAACAGGGGCCACTGGTGTGGACTGAGGTCTTTTTGCGCGAGGTCAATCGTCAGTCCAATACAGGGATTTTACATTTTTGGCCCATGGACCAAACGGTCATTCTGGGAAGGATGGACAGTCAGGTTTCCCAGTTGGACATGGGCTTAGCCAGTATTGGTCAGGCAGGCTACAGTCCTATTATTCGGAGTTTGGGCGGTCTGGCAGTTGTTGCGGATGAGGGGATTTTGAATGTCACTCTGATTTTGCCCAATCCTGCTAGTCATAAGGTCGATTTGCGGGAGTCTTATCAGGTCATGGTGGATTTGATTGCTCAGGCGCTTTCGGATTTTCCCTTTGAGGTGGTCAGTGGTGAGGTGGCAACTTCCTACTGTCCTGGGACCTACGACCTTAGTATCAAGGGGCGGAAGTTTGCTGGATTGGCCCAGCGGATTTACCAAGAGGCCATTGCCATTTCTGCCTATATCAGTGTGTCAGGCAATCAAGTCAAACGAGGGCAAGTGGTGGCTGATTTTTATGCAGCAAGTTTTGCTCCGCAAGAAGTATCGGACAGATTTCCGCAAGTAAATCCGAATTCGATGGCCAATCTGTCAGACTTGGTAGGTCAGGATGTGACGGTGGAGGATATGAAAACACGAATTGAGCATGTCTTGATTGAAAACGGGGCTTTTCTGACTACCTTTTATCCTTCGTCGGACAACATGGCTGATTTTATGGCGCTCGGAAAGACCATCAAGCAGTCTATGGAAAAATATGGAATCTAGGAGGAAATCTATGAAATGGAAAGATGCGACAGCTATGGCCCAGGCTGTCAATCAAAAACAGGTTTCTGCCAAGGAGTTGGTGCAAGAAGCCATTGACAGGATTGAAAAACTCAATCCCGACCTCAATGCGGTTGTCAGCAAGCAATATGAAGCTGCCTTGAAAGAAGCGGAGAAAGAAGACTATCTGGGCAAACCATTTGCTGGAGTTCCTCTCTTGTTGAAAGATTTAGGGCAAAATGAAGCAGGGCACTTATCAACGGCAGGGTCTCGTCTATTTCAGGATTACCGTGCAGGTTACACAGACAGACTGGTGCAGGCTTTCAAGGACCTGGGTTTTATCATCTTGGGACGGACCAATACGCCAGAGTTTGGTTTTAAGAACATATCGGATTCTAGCCTACATGGTCCTGTCAATCTTCCCTTGGACCCTAGTCGCAATGCAGGTGGCTCTAGCGGTGGTGCAGCTGCAGCAGTAGCTTCTGGTATGGTGCCTTTGGCAGCCGCATCGGATGGTGGAGGGTCTATTCGCATTCCCGCCTCTTTCAACGGTTTGATTGGTCTAAAGCCCAGTCGGGGCCGTATTCCGGTCGGCCCACATTCCTATCGTGGCTGGCAGGGAGCTTCCAGCAACTTTGCTCTGACCAAGTCGGTTCGCGATACCAAACGCCTCCTCTATCACTTGCAGACCTATCAAGTCGAGGCTCCCTTTCCTTTGGCTCTTCTACCTGAGCAGTCTCTCTTTTCATCCAGGAACAAGCCCCTGAAAATTGCCTACAGTCTAGAATCGCCAATTGGTAGTTCGGTTTCCACTGATGCCCAACAGGCTGTCTTGTTCCTTCTGCCTCAGCTGGAAGCCTTGGGACACCAAGTCACAGAGCTATCAAGTCCTATCCTGGACGGTATCGAAGTCATGCAGGCCTATTATCTGATGAACAGCGTCGAGACGGCCCAGATGTTTGAAGAGATAGAGGCAGGGTTGGGTCGGTCCATGACACCTGATGACATGGAAGTCATGACCTGGGCCATTTACCAGAGTGGACAGACCGTTCCAGCCAAACTCTACTCCAAGGTCTTGCAGGATTGGGACCGCTACAGTGCCAGCATGGCGGACTTCCACCAGCACTACGACCTCATTCTGACACCGACCGTGGCAGATGTGGCTCCCAAGCTAGACCAGTTCACTCACACACAAGAGATGCTGGACCGCTTGTTGCATATTCAGGAGTTGGAAATGGCAGAGCAGCAGAGCTTGATTTGGGAGATGTTTGCAGAAAGTCTGGCCTGGACACCCTTTACCCAGCAGGCAAACATTACCGGTCAGCCAGCCATTTCTTTGCCAACTTATGTGCGGGCGGATGGTTTACCAATCGGCATCCAATTGACAGCAGCCAAAGGTCGAGAAGACTTGTTACTCTATGTGGCAGACCAGTTAGAACAAGCTGGACTTCTTCATTTATAATTTCTCTATTTTTCAGTTCAATTATTTGCCAAAACGTTTTCAAAATGTTAACCTGTAAAAGTTGGTGGGTTAACACCGAAAAAGTAAAAAAGGAAGCTATGGCTTCCAAAGGAGATTGTTTTATGTTAAAAAAAGTTTTGGCCTCAGCTCTCTTGGTTTCTACTTTGACCTTGGCAGCATGTTCTAGCTCAAGTTCGAATACTAGCAGTTCTTCTGCTGAACAGACTCAATGGAAAAAAGTACAAGAAGCTGGTGTCTTGAAAGTTGCTACACCAGGAACCCTCTTCCCAACTTCTTACTACAACGATGCTAAAGAATTGGTCGGATATGAAATTGACATGATCAATGAAATTGGTAAACGTTTGAAATTGGAAATCGAATACCAAGAAATCGGTGTGGCAGAAGCCTTTACAGCTGTTGATAGTGGTAAGGTCGATATTTCTGTTAACAACTTTGACATGACAGAAGCACGTAAGGAAAAGTACAACTTCTCTATCCCTTACAAGTATTCAGTTGGTGGCTACATCGTTCGTGAAGATGGTTCATCAGGAATCGAAGCAGCTGACTTGAGCGACTGGACAGGTAAAAAAGCAGGTGGTGGCGCAGGTACTCAGTACATGAAAATTGCTGAAAAGCAAGGTGCAGAGCCAGTGATCTATGACAACGTAACCAACGATGTCTATTTGCGTGATGTATCAACAGGTCGTACAGACTTCATTCCAAACGACTACTACACACAAGTCATGGCCATCAAATGGGTCAATGCCAACTTCCCAGACATCAAGGTAAAAATGGGTGATGCAAAATACAATCCAACTGAACAAGGTATTGTCATGAGCAAGGCTGACACAAGTTTGAAAGAAAAAATTGACGAAGCTCTTGAAGCAATGAAAGCTGACGGAACTTTGAAGGCAATTTCTGAGAAATACTATGCAGGACAAGACTTGACAGTTCCTGTTGAAAATGCAGATGAGTTGCCAGTTATCGAAGTTGAATAAGACCTCGTAACAAATTAAATGCATCTTGTATAGACTTTGTCAGTCCCAGACTGGCAAGGTCTATATGGTTTTTAGGAAAGAGGAGAAGATATGGATATTAACTGGCAGGCAGTTTTTAATGCAGATATTGCAAGAGAGGCTATTCCACAGATTTTGGAGGGACTTCCCTACACTTTATCCCTATCCCTAATTGGTTTTGCCTTGGGGACTTTCTGCGGATTTTTTGTAGCCCTCATGCGGATGTCTAAGTTTGGACCCTTGCGTTGGTTGGCTATGACCCATATTTCTCTCATGCGTGGCATTCCCCTCATGGTTCTTCTTTTCTTCATCTATTTTGGTCTGCCCTTTATGGGCTTGCAGTTAGATGCCATAACAGCCTCTATCATCGCCTTTACCTCCATGTCCAGTGCCTACATTTCTGAAATTATTCGTGCATCTCTTTCAGCCATTGATAAGGGGCAATGGGAAGCGGCGCGTTCCCTGGGTTTGCGGACCAATGTGATTTACCGAAAAATCATCATTCCTCAAGCTTTTCGCATTGCCCTTCCACCCCTTAGCAATGTTCTCTTAGACATGGTAAAAAGTACCTCTCTGACAGCTATGATTACGGTGCCAGAGATTTTCAATAAGGCCAAGATAGTCGGCGGAGCCAAGTCGGACTATATGACCGTCTACATCTGTGTGGCCCTTATTTATTGGGTTATCTGTACCTTGTATGCTGTCGGACAGGTACATTTGGAAAAACGCTTGGCGACCTACTAAAAAAAGAAAAAGCCCTAGGCTTTTTCTTTTTTTAGTTGTCTTCATGCACATATTCCAAAATATCTCCTGGTTGGCAGTCTAGGATTCGGCAGATGCTCATCAGGGTATTGAAACGAATGCCTTTGGCCTTTCCTGTTTTGAGAATGGACAGGTTGGCTTCGGTAATGCCGACTTGCTCTGCCAGGTCCTTGGAAGTCATTTGTCGGTCTTTGAGGACCTTGTCTAAGTTTACGCGAATCATTTCCATATCAGATAAACTCGCTATTCTCGGTTTCAAGTTCTTGTCCCTTTTGGACTAAGGTCCAGACAAAATAAGTCAGGAAGATAAAGAGAGCATTGAGGATAAAATCAGACCAACGTAGATTGAGGAAGTTGTTTGGTCCAGCAGCATTTGTCAGGGCAATCAAAGTAGTTAGGCCAAATTGACCAGCAGTCAAAATTAGTAAACTGAACAAGAGTTTCTGATAGAGTGCTAGGCTAGATGAGGCGAAATAATCGTCTTCCAGAAGTAGCTTACATAGCTTTTGGATCAGGTGGGCAATATGACTGAGTGCCGCCAAGACGATTAAGATTAATCCACTTGATAAGAGGATGAGCCAGACACCAATCTGGTCAATAGATTTGTTAAAAGTGTATTCCCAAGAACGTGTTACAAAAGAATCCCCGCTAAAACCTGCCAATGTAAAGAAGGCATAGAGAGCAATCAAAAAATAGAAGAAAAAGCGAACACAGCCAGCTAATAATCCTGCTGTTTTGAGTAGATTTGTTTTCATAGCAAACCTCCAATTATTATTGTTTTATGATAATATTATCTTCAAAATTATTATAAAACAATAATTTTTGGAATGCAAGCGTTTTTTTAAAAAAAATAATAAGAAAACCGCCCCAAGTAGCTGGCGGCTTTCTGCTATTTAAAATACAAGAGTCTCAACCCATTCAAAATCACCAAAATCGTTGATCCTTCATGGCCCACCACACCAAGTGGTAGGTTGATAGACTGGAAGAGGTTAGAGATGATAAGAAGTGCAATGACAGACAGGGCAAAGACGATATTTTGCTTGATGATGCCCCGCATTTTCTTAGAGAGACGAATGGAGTAAGGAATTCTCGTCAGATCTTCCATGAGTACGATGTCAGCTGACTCCATAGCGATGTCCGTTCCGCTTCCCATAGCATAGCTGACATTGGCTTGGGCAAGGGCAGGAGCATCGTTGATACCGTCGCCGACCATGCCGACAGATGCAAACTCGGTTTGCAGTTCTTTGATAACAGAAGCCTTGTCTGTAGGCAGGCAGTTGGCAATCACACGGTCAATACCGACCTGACTCGCCACATAACGAGCGGTCTTTTCTTGGTCGCCCGTCAAGAGAATTGGTGTCACCCCCATCTCTTTCAACTGGGCAATCAGCTGCTTGCTCTCAGGCTTCAAACTGTCTTCCACCATGAAGATCGCCACTAGCACATCATTTTGGCTGACATAAACCAGGGTTTTCCCAGTGCTCTCCGCCTCATCGATTTGCGTCAGCAAGTCAGCAGACAGCGGACTTACCAAACTATCTACCACAAAACCCGCCTTACCGATTTTCCAGTTGTCGCCCTCATAGACCGCCACCAATCCTTTACCGGTCACGTCTTCTAGGCTTTGGAGGGCAATAGCAGAGCTGTTAGCCGTATAGGTCATGAGAGCTTGAGCGATTGGGTGACTCGATTGTTTTTCAACTGCCTGAACAACCTGCTTGATAAGTTTTTCATCGCCAAGATAGGTCGCTCCAACAACTTCAGGTTTACCAATGGTCAGGGTACCGGTCTTGTCAAAGACGATGGCCTCTAAATTGGCGATGTTATCCGCAATGTCGCCTCCTTTGATAATCATGCCCTTGCGTGCCGCACGGCTGATGGCAGAAAGTGTCGCCGGTGAAGAAGAAGCCACAAGTGCACATGGAGAAGCAATGGTCAAGAGAATCATGCCACGGTAGAAGGCGGTTAACCAGTCCCAATCCAGAGCAAAATGAGCAAAGAGGATAAAGAGCGGCACCACTACCAAAACAACTTTCACATAGGTATCTTCCATGTTTTCAATGAAAGTCGCTGTTTTTGATTTGGATTCTTGGGCATTTTCAACCATTTGGACGATTTTATCAAAGAGGGCGTCGCCTTTTTCAGCTGTAACTTGAACGGTCACCGTTGGACCTTGGTTAATAGTACCGCCGATAACAGCCTGTCCAGCCATTTTTTCCGCAGGGAGCGGCTCGCCTGTAATCATGGATTCGTCAAAGATGGATTGCGGACTGATGAGAGTAGCATCCAGTGGAACCGTGTCGCCCTTGCGAACTTGCAAGAGGTCACCGATGCGAATGGCTGCCGTATCCAAAACAGTGATGTCACCATTTTCCTCGATTTTACGAGCAGTTGGAGGTGTCATGTTCATGAGAGCAGCGATAGCGTTCTTGCTTTTTTCCATGGCTAATTCTTCCAGAGTAGAAGACAGGGAGAAGATGAAGATGAGCAGGGCTCCCTCCATCCAGTAGCCAATTAGACCAGAGCCGATCGCCGCCAAAATCATGAGGAGGTCAACAGACAGGTGCTTGTCGAAAATCAGCTCAGAAATGCCTTCCTTGGCTGACTGGTAGCCCCCGATGACAAAGGCTGAAATGAAGAGGCTGGGTGCCCATCCCTGCTCGGTCTGTAACAGGATTATCCCTACTAGGATAAATATTAGGCAGACAGCAGTTGTGATGATGTGACTGTATTGTTTGAGGTTGGTTACGAGTGTCATAGTTTATTGTTCCTTATTTAGAATTGTTATCATTTAAACTAAGTTAATTATAACAATTCTAAAAAGAAAGTCAAGTATTTTTAGAATAATTCTAAATAAGATTATTCTGATAATTCAAAGGGAAATAAAAAAAGCGACAGAGTCGCTTTCTAGCTATTCAGTTGACATTCGGGACAGACACCGTAAATGGACAGGACTTCTTTGGTAATCTTATAGCCAGTTTGTTCATGGGCTTCGCGCTTGAGACTTGGAATTTCCACGTCCATGAAATCGGTGATTTTTCCGCATTTCTCACAGATAACATTGAGGTGTTCATGCCCCATAAAGTCATAGTAGGTCGTCGTGTCATTTGCTCGTTTGAGTTCGGTGATAAATCCTTCTTCCAAGAGAACCTTGAGGTTATTGTAAACCGTTGCCAAACTCATATTAGGGTAGTTGGGCAGGAGGTCCTTGTAAATCATTTCAGCACTTGGGTGATCGTCGCTTTCAATGATATAGGCTACAACGGCCTTACGGGTCTCTGTAATGCGAACACCTTTTTCCTTTAAGTGTTGAATAACATGCTCAAAGGCAGTTTGGTTTTCTGCATTCAGGTGAGAATGTAGCTCCATTCCGGCCTCCTTTTCTTTTTATAATAATTCTAATTATTTCCTTCATTATATTCTTTTTTTGGAAAGCTGTCAATGACTGAAGTTGTCACTTCAATCTGTACTAGGACAGTTGTTGATTTATAGCCTTGTTTTTCCAAGTTTGCTTGTGCTACAATCAGAACATGACACGATTTAAGGCAATTATTTCCTACGACGGCCATGACTTTTCTGGTTTTCAACGCCAGCCCCATGCCCGTACAGTTCAGGAAGAAATCGAAAAAACACTAGAAAGACTAAACAGTGGCCAGCCGGTGACAGTGCATGGTGCAGGTCGGACAGACGCAGGAGTGCACGCTTATGGTCAGGTGATTCATTTTGACTTGGCAGGCAGTCGAGATGCAGAGAAGCTCCGCTTTGCCCTGGATACTCAAACACCTGAGGATATTGATGTGGTCAGTGTGGAGCAGGTAGCGGATGATTTTCATTGCCGCTATGCCAAGCACAGCAAGACCTATGAGTTTTTGGTGGATATTGGGAGGCCTAAGAATCCCATGATGCGGCACTATGCGACCTTTTACCCATATGATTTGGACTTGAGCTTGATAGAAGAAGCCATTCAGGATTTGGTGGGGACCCATGATTTTACAGGTTTTACAGCTTCGGGGACCTCGGTGGAGGACAAGGTACGGACCATCACAGCGGCGACAATGGAGTATGACCAGCGGCGTCAGTTTTTGATTTTTACCTTTTCAGGCAATGGCTTTTTGTACAAGCAGGTGCGGAATATGGTTGGGACCTTACTGAAAATCGGTAACGGTCGCATGCCCGTTGGGCAAATCAAGCGGATTTTGGCAGAAAAGGATCGTGGCTTGGCGGGTCCGACTGCGGCAGGTAACGGCCTCTATCTAAAGGAGATTATCTATGAAGACTAAGTATATTTTGGCGCTTTCGGGCAACGATATTTTCAGCGGTGGCGGTCTCCATGCGGATCTGACGACCTACGCTGTCCACAAGCTGCATGGGTTTGTGGCGGTGACTTGCTTGACAGCCATGACGGACAAAGGTTTCGAGGTCATTCCGACGGAGGCTGCGGTATTTGCCCAGCAGTTAGCTAGTGTGAAGGATGTGCCCTTTTCTGCGATTAAGATTGGCTTGCTTCCCACGGTGGACATAGCAGAGCAGGCTTTGGAGTTTATCAAGGCTCACCAGGAGATTCCTGTGGTCTTGGATCCAGTCTTGGTCTGCAAGGAAACGCATGATACTGAGGTCAGCCAGTTGCGAGATGAACTCTTGAAGTTCCTTCCCTATGTCAGTATGATCACGCCAAATCTGGCAGAAGCTCAGCTATTGCTCCAAAAAGACATCAAAACGGTGGAGGAGATGAAGCAGGCGGCAGTGGCCTTGTATGACTTGGGAGCCAAGGCGGTGGTCATCAAGGGAGGCAATCGCTTGGGCGATCAGCAGGCTGTGGATGTTTTCTACGAGGGTCAGGAAGTGGTGGTGCTCCAGTCGCCTCTGTTGTCAGAAAACAATGTAGGGGCAGGCTGTACCTTTGCGTCCAGCATTGCCAGTCAGCTTTTGCTGGGAAGAGAACCTTTCGAGGCAGTCAGGCTGTCCAAGGACTTTGTCCATGCGGCGATTGAAAAATCAGATGATTATGGGGTGATTCAATATGAGAAATAAAAAAACACAAGAATTAGTATTATTAGCCATCTTAACAGCCTTGACCCTGGTCTTGGCCCATGTTCATATGCCGACCCTATCCGGCTTTGTCACACTTTTGGATGTGGGAGTTTACTTTACAGCCTTTTACTTGGGCAAGAAAGAAGGAGCCATTGTTGGCGGTTTGGCAGGTTTGCTGATAGATTTCTTGCTGGGCTATCCCCAGTGGGCATTCTTTAGTCTAGTCTTCCACGGTGCTCAGGGTTATTTTGCAGGATGGAAAGGTAAAAGTCGTTATCTTGGGCTTGCTCTAGCGAGTATTAGCATGGTTGGAGGTTATTATCTAGCTTCTCGACTTTATTTTAATGACCTGAAAGCCATTGAAAGTGTTCTAAGCAATACCTTGCAAAACACAGTTGGTCTGGTAGTTGGTTACATCTTGGCTCAGGCAATAGAAAGAATTGGTGCAGTAAATCATGTCATTAAAGGAAATTAAGGAAGAGACCAAGCAAGTTGTCGAAGAGGTCCTAGAACTCAGCAATCTTCAAAAGGGGCAGATATTTGTCCTTGGATTGTCCTCTAGTGAAGTCATCGGAGGACACATCGGTAAAAACTCCAGTCTGGAAGTCGGTGAGGTGGTTGTTGAAACCATCTTGGAAATCCTGGAGCCAAAAGGTATCTATCTAGCTGTCCAAGGCTGTGAACACCTCAATCGTGCCTTGGTGGTGGAGCGGGAATTGGCAATCCAGAAGGACCTGGAAATAGTCAATGTCTTACCCACCCTTCATGCAGGTGGTTCAGGTCAGCTGGCGGCCTTCAAGTATATGAAGGATCCGGTGGAAGTCGAGTTTATCACCGCTCAGGCTGGTGTAGACATCGGCGACACAGCTATTGGCATGCATATCAAGCACGTACAAGTTCCGATTAGACCTAGCTTGCGTGAGATCGGCCAGGCCCATGTTACAGCTCTTGCCAGCCGTCCTAAACTGATCGGCGGTGCCCGTGCAGCTTATCTGGAAGATCAAATACGGAAAAATTAATCACAGCCAGAAGGTTGTGATTTTTTTGAATACAAAATCCTTGCCAAGTAGATTTCTTTTTGCTAAACTTGTTCTTGTGGTTGATACAAGTTCAAAGAGAGGATTTCCATGGATACCAAATTTTCAGTAGCTTTGCATATCTTGACCATGATTAGCGAGAGTAGTGATGTCATGACGTCGCAGGCCTTGGCAACCAGTGTCGGTACCAATGCCAGTTATATCCGCAAGGTCATCGCTCTCTTGAAGAATGCAGGCATCATACAGTCCCATCAGGGCAAGGCTGGCTATGAGTTGAGCAAGGATCCGTCGGACATCAGCCTCCTGGACATCTACTATGCCACCCAGGAAGTCACGCATATCCAGCTCTTTCAGCAGCACCAACACGCCAATCAATCCTGCCCAGTTGGTCGGCACATTGCAGGGGCTGTCCAGCCAATCTTTGCGACCATTGAGCAGGATTTGCAGGATAGATTATCCCAAGAAAGCTTGGCCCAGGTCATTGCTAACTTGTATCAAGAGGCAAAAAAATCCAACTGACTTTTACAAGTCAGTTTCTATTTCGCACAACTTGGACTTGTATCAGATACAAGTCGTTTAAAAAAGGGGTAAACCATGAAAGCAGCACAACATACATCTTATAACAAAAACAATATCGTACTTAACCTAACAGACATTGCTAAGCCAAACATCAAACCAGACCAGGTCCTTATCAAAGTGACCGCAGCAGGTGTCAATCCTTTGGACAACATGATTTCTCGTGGAGATGTCAAGATGATTGTCCCTTACAAATTGCCACAAACAGCGGGCAATGAGGTCGTTGGCTTGGTGGAAGAAGTCGGCTCAAGCGTGACCAATTTTGCAGTTGGTGACCGTGTCTTTGGTCGTCTTCCTCTCGACAATATCGGTGCCTTTGCCGAGTATGTAGCGGTGGAGGCTGCTGCACTTGCTAAAGTTCCTGCCTATCTGACGGATGTGGAAGCGGCTGCCGTTCCCCTGACTGCCCTGACCATTATGCAGGCATTGGACCTCATGGGTGCAGAAGCTGGCAAGACCATTTTCATCTCAGGTGGGACAGGCGGTGTCGGTGGTATGGCTATTCCGATTGCCAAAGCCAAGGGATTGACGGTTATTACCAACGGTGACGGGGAAAATGCAGAGCGGGTATTGGCACTGGGAGCTGACCAGTTTATCGACTACAAGACAGAAGATTACACCAAAACCCTCTCCCAAATCGACTATGTACTGGACACACTTGGTGGTGCAGAAACTGAAAAATAAATGTCGATTATGAAAAAAGGTGGTCAGCTGGTTTCCCTCCGTGCCATGCCAAATGGCGAATTTGCCAAACGCATGAACCTACCAAAATGGAAACAAATCCTCTTTGGCTTGGTTGGTCGCAAGTTTGATAAAATGGCGGAAAGCTACGGAGTACACTACCATTTCGTCTTTGTAGAAAGCAATGGTCAACAGCTACAAGAAGTAGCAGACATTTTCAGCAAGCTAGAAATCAAACCGTCTATCGACACCGTTTACCCATTTGAAGAAGTCAACGCAGCCTTGGACAAGGTAGCCAACGGTCGCTCACGTGGAAAAACTGTCCTCAGTTTTAAATAGTAGGAATTCTTATGTCTTATATCACAACTAAAAATCAATACATTACTGTCGCTGGCAATCAGATTGCCTACCGTGAACTAGGCAAGGGCAAGTCTAAACTGCCCTTGGTCATGTTAGTCCACTTGGCCGCAACCTTGGATAACTGGGATCCAAAATTGCTAGACTTACTAGCTGAAAAAGAGCATGTCATTGTCCTTGATTTGCCTGGCGTCGGAGCCAGTCAAGGCAAGGTAGCTCCTACGATTCCAGGAATGGCAGAGCAGGCTCATGCTATTATCAAGGCTTTGGGGCATACGAAAATTAACCTGCTCGGTCTTTCCATGGGTGGTTTTATTGCCCAAGAAATCGTTCGTCTTGATAGTCAAATGGTTAACCGCTTGATTCTTGCAGGAACAGGTCCTCGTGGGGGTGTTGAAGTCGATAAGGTGACAGGAAAAACCTTCCGCTATATGCTGAAGGCAGGTCTGGAGCGTGTGGATCCAAAACGCTATATTTTCTACAACCACGATAAAGCAGGCCGTCTGGAAGCTGAAAAAGTTTTGGGTCGTATGGGAGAAAGAAAAGCTGAGTATGCAGACAAGGACATGAATATCCCAGGATTTTTAACCCAGCTGAAGGCGATCAAACGTTGGGGGAGAGATCCTCAAGACGATATGACCTTTATCACGCAACCAACGCTGATCGTCAACGGTGACAAGGATATGCAAGTTCCGACTGAGAACTCTTATATCATGCATGAGAAAATCAAAAACAGTCAACTCATCATCTATCCCAATGCAGGTCACGGGTCTATCTTCCAAAATGCAGATGACTTTTCAACAGCCTTGATAGACTTTTTGGAGGAATAGTCCCTATTACTCTTGCATATACAAGGCCTGCAAAGTCCCCAAAATCACCTTAGCCTGCTCTTGAAAGAGTTGATTGAGTTACTTGTCTTCCTTATCTTTTGTCTGTATAATAATCTAAAACGAAAGGAAATCAAATGAACACAAAAGATTTTTACTGGGTACGAGAACCGGAAAACTACCAGATTTCAGACAAGGAAATCAGAATCACAACCCAAGCCCATACGGACTTGTGGCAGAAGACCTACTACCATTTTGTCAATGACAACGCTCCCCTGCTCCTGATGGACACGGAGGAAGAGTATTTCTCCTTTACGGTTAAGACAGATTTTTCCAATAGTCATACCCGCTTTGACCATTGTGGTGTCGTGGTTTATCAGGATTCGGAAAACTGGATTAAGGGCTCGATTGAGTATGAAAATGAGGAGTTTCAGCACTTGGGCAGCGTTGTGACCAATCAGGGCTTTTCAGACTGGGCAACCCAGGAAATTCCTGCTTCTGTCAAGTCAATTTATTACCGTTTGAGCCGACGTGGCAGTGATTTTTGCATTGAAAACTCCAAAGACGGTATTCATTTTGAGCAGATGCGAATCTGCCACCTGTATGAAGGCAATGGTAAAATCCATTTCGGTATCTATGCCTGCTCGCCAGAAGACTCTTCCTTTGAAGCGATCTTTTCAGAAATGACCTTGACAGACTGCAAATGGCTAGCCCATGACGGTCAACAACCAGACTAGGGGATTGGGCAGAAGCTCGGCTATTTCCCAAAAGTCCGTTATAAAATCGTTGAAATCCTTGTCAATTGTGTTATAATGAAGAGTATGCAATAAAATTTTAAGGAGAATGACAGAATGTCTGTATCATTTGAAGCAAAAGAAACAAACCGCGGCGTTTTGACTTTCACAATCGGTCAAGATGCCATCAAACCAGAATTGGACCGCGTTTTCAACAAAGTTAAGAAAGATATCAATCTTCCAGGTTTCCGTAAAGGTCACTTGCCACGTGCCGTCTTCAACCAAAAATTTGGTGAAGAGTCATTGTACCAAGATGTCGTAAATGCATTATTGCCAGCAGCTTATGAAGCAGCTGTTGCTGAAGCTGGTCTTGAAGTAGTTGCACAACCAAAAATCGACGTTGTGTCTATGGAAAAAGGTCAAGACTGGACAATCACTGCGGAAGTTGTGACCAAACCTGAAGTAAAATTGGGTGACTACAAAAACTTGGCAGTTTCAGTAGAAGCTACTAAAGAAGTAACAGACGAAGAAGTTGACGCAAAAATCGAAGCTGCACGCAACAACTTGGCTGAATTGGTTATCAAAGAAGGTCCAGCAGCTGAAGGCGATACAGTTGTGATCGACTTCGTCGGTTCAATCGACGGTGTTGAATTTGACGGCGGTAAAGGTGAGAACTTCTCACTTGGACTTGGTTCAGGTCAATTCATCCCAGGTTTCGAAGCACAATTGGTAGGCCACGCAGCTGGTGAAGAAGTAAACGTTGAAGTGACTTTCCCAGAAGACTATCAGGCAGCTGACCTTGCTGGTAAACCAGCCCTTTTCGTGACAAAAATCCACGAAGTAAAAGCAAAAGAAGTTCCAGCTTTGGATGACGAATTGGCAAAAGACATCGACGAAGAAGTAGAAACACTTGATGAGTTGAAAGCTAAGTACCGTAAAGAATTGGAAGCAGCAAAAGAAGTTGCCTTTGACGATGCAGTTGAAGCAGCAGCTCTTGAATTGGCTGTAGAAAACGCTGAAATCGTTGAATTGCCAGAAGAAATGATCCACGAAGAAGTTCACCGTGCAATCAACGAATTCTTGGGTGGTATGCAACAACAAGGTATCTCACCAGACATGTACTTCCAAATCACTGGTACAACTCGTGAAGACCTTCATAAACAATACGAAGCAGATGCTGAAAAACGCACTAAGACAAACTTGGTTGTTGAAGCAGTAGCGAAAGCAGAAGGTTTCGAAGCAACTGAAGAAGAAATCAACAAAGAAATCGAAGACTTGGCAGCGACTTACAAGATGGAAGTGGCACAAGTTCGTAGCTTGCTTTCACCAGAAATGCTTAAACACGACATCGCTGTGAAGAAAGCCGTAGAAGTGATCACAAGCACTGCAACTGTAAAATAGGATTGATAGGAACAAAGGTTGGGCAATTTTCCCAGCCTTTTTTCAATGCGAAGGATTTTTGGCAGAGTTGCACAAAATCGTCTTGCTATTTTTGTATACCTTGACCTAGCACTTAAAAGCGCTTTCATTTATAATATAACTATCAAAGAAAGCGAGGATTGAACATGGTTCAATTGAATTTAAAAAACATCTACAAAAAATACCCAAACAGCGAGCACTACTCAGTTGAAGACTTCAACTTGGACATCAAGGACAAGGAATTCATCGTATTCGTAGGTCCTTCAGGATGTGGTAAGTCTACGACGCTTCGTATGATTGCTGGTTTGGAAGATATCACAGAAGGGGAAGCTTACATCGATGGCGTTCTCATGAATGATGTGGCTCCAAAAGACCGCGATATCGCTATGGTATTCCAGAACTATGCCCTCTACCCACACATGACTGTATTTGACAACATGGCTTTTGGTTTGAAATTGCGTAAATACAGCAAGGACGAAATCAAAAAGCGTGTAGAAGAAGCTGCTCAAATCCTTGGTTTGACAGAATTCTTGCAACGTAAGCCAGCCGATTTGTCAGGTGGTCAGCGCCAGCGTGTTGCCATGGGTCGTGCTATCGTCCGTGACGCAAAAGTATTCTTGATGGATGAACCTTTGTCAAACTTGGATGCCAAACTGCGTGTATCCATGCGTACAGAGATTGCAAAAATCCACCGCCGTATCGGAGCAACAACCATCTACGTAACCCACGACCAAACAGAAGCCATGACCTTGGCTGACCGTATCGTTATCATGTCTGCGACTAAAAACCCAGCAGGTACAGGTACAATCGGTCGTATCGAGCAAATCGGTAGCCCAGAAGAGCTCTACAACCGCCCAGTTAACAAGTTTGTTGCTAGCTTCATCGGTAGCCCTGCTATGAACTTCTTCACAGTTACGCTTCAAGATGGCGTTCTTGTTGGAGATGGTTTCAAAGTGGATCTTCCAGAAGGACGTCGCAAACACTTGGAAGAAAAAGGCTACAATGGCAAATCATTTACCCTCGGTATCCGTCCAGAAGACATCAAGGCTTCTCAGTTGGAATTAGACACATACCCTTCTTCTATCGTGGAAGCAGAAGTGGTGGTATCTGAGCTTCTCGGTGCAGAAACCATGCTTTACTCTAAAGTCGGTAGCACAGAGTTTGTATCTCGCGTTGATGCGCGTGATTACCACAACCCAGGCGAAACTGTTCGCTTGACCTTCAACCTTAACAAGGCTCACTTCTTCAATGATGAAACAAGCAAGGCGATTGTCTAACCTTTCTAAAATCGTTCATAAAACACCTGACCGCTAGATGAAAATCTGGCGGTTTTTTGGGGTTGAGAACGCATAAATACTTGTTTTTTTTTGTTAAATTCTATATAATAAATATAGAAAACACTTACAGGAGGTCCCCTTATGAAGAAGCTACTGAGAAAAATTCGTATAACGGCTCTTTATATTTTGCTTTACAATCTCATTTTAATCCTCTCCATTTGGCTAGGAAAGGTATCTTCCAAGGAAGAATTTATGATTGCAGTCGCAGGGAATGCGGTCATGATGGGCCTATCTTTCGTGCATTTGCACAACCAAGTGTCAGATGAATTTCATGGAAAAGTAGAAGAACCGTCGGCTTAAACTGACGGTTCTTGGTCTTTATAGACTTCGTAAAAATCAACCTTGAGGCGAATAAAAGCCTCCATATCGTGTAGGAGTTGGAAGAGGGTGGCCCGGGTTTCAAATTCTTCTCGGGTTTGTGGTAGAGGTCGCTCGCGGAAGGTGGCATGGAAGAGCTCGATGTCTAGGAGTAGTTCCTTGGCAGAATTTTCTCGGCTCAGTTGCTGGGCTGCTCGCTCAAAGAGGCTGGACAGGATGACATTTTCTCTGCCTTCCAGTAAACACTTGTTGATATTTCCTGCCATAGTCCGCAGGATTTTGCTTTGGGCAGCCCGCATTTCAAAATAATGTACCTGGTAATTGGTGCGGTGGAAGACCTGGTTGTGGCGGTCCAGGTAGACGACTTTCAAGGCCTCTTCCAGGGTCTGGTCCAGCTGATTGATCAATTCTGCCTCGTTACGCCCGTCTCCCTGGAGCAGGAAGGCCTCAAAACGCAGGAGAATCTGCTTGAGCAGGTCTTCGACTTGGTCGTGGTAGGCCTCGATTTGCTTTTCTTGTGAGGGCATATAGAGGTTAAACAAAAGTGCCAGTCCTGCCCCAATCAGAAAAAGCGTCAGCTCATTTCCCAAAAAAGCGAGAGAAAGATTGGTCTCCAGCATAAGGTGGGTGACGAGGACGGTTGATGGGGCAATACCTGCCTCCCAGTTGAAATGGTAGGCCAGGGGGACGTAGAGGGCTAGGTAGATGCCTAGGGTCCAGATGCCGAAGCCAAATAGGGCGAAGGTCAGGACGGCTATGGTCAGGGCCAGGAGGGTGGAAAAGAGACGGTTACGGGCCATTTTGAAGCTGGACTTGCGGGTGTCCAAGATGCTGAGGATGGCGATAATCCCAGCCGACGTCGCATAGGACAATCCCAGCGCTGTCGCTAGGTAAACGGCTAGGACGGTGGCAAATATCAGTTTGATAGTGCGGAGGGAGATTGACATGATAGCTCCTTTGGTCTTGTTCTCTTTCTATTGTACCACAAAACAAAATCCTCCTAAAGCTAGGAGGGGAATGGTTATGCAAATAGAGCTAGGACACCAACTACCAAGTAGCAGACCAATTTGTAGCTTTCATTGATAAGGATGAGCTGGATAGAACGTTGCTCAAATAAATAATTTTTCAGCGATGAAATGATAGCGAATACACCCATGCCACCTGCTGCATGAAGTGGTGATACGCCAAGTGTTTGGATGTAAATCATTAACAAGACCGCAAAGATGACCTCGATAATGACAGACAGCATCATTTCTTTTTGTCCATTTTTACCAGCCTGACGATCAGCCTCAATCTTTTTCATATCAATGCCAGAGGCCTTAATCCAAGCATCGCGGAAAATCAAACCATACCACAAACCACCAATAGCAAAGGCTACAAGCCCTGCAACAATACCTAAAATAATCGACATAAGTTCTCCTTAATAGTTCCGCTTGTACGGACAATTTTTGAGATAAGGATACCACAGGGAGATGGGAAAGTCAAGATTAGAAAATAAATCGATAGTCAAAAGTGACTTTGACCTTTTTTGCGGGCAATCTATGCTATAATGGCAATATGGAAACAAATGACATCGTATATGGCGTGCACGCCGTTGTGGAGAGTTTGGAGGCCAACACTGGCAACAAGCTCTACATCCAGGACGACCTGCGCGGTAAAAATGTAGAAAAAATTAAAAATCTGGCAGCAGAAAAGAAGGTGTCCATTTCTTGGATGCCCAAAAAGACCCTGTCTGACATGACAGAAGGTGCGGTCCACCAAGGCTTTGTCCTGCGGGTGTCTGAGTTTGCCTATGCGGAACTTTCGACTATTTTGGACATAGCAGAGCAGCAAGACAATCCCCTTATTCTCATCTTGGATGGTCTGACAGACCCCCACAACTTCGGCTCAATCTTGCGGACGGCAGACGCTACTCAGGTAGCTGGGATTATCATTCCCAAGCATCGTGCCGTTGGCGTGACGCCGGTTGTGGCCAAGACGTCGACAGGTGCGGTGGCCCATGTGCCCATTGCCCGTGTGACCAATCTTAGTCAAACCCTTGATAAGCTCAAGGAGGCTGGTTTCTGGGTATTTGGTACCGATATGAACGGAACTCCAAGCCACAAGTGGAATACAGCTGGTAAGTTGGCGCTGATTATTGGCAACGAAGGTAAGGGGATTTCGCCCAATATCAAAAAACAGGTGGATGAGATGATTACTATTCCTATGAAGGGACATGTCCAATCCCTTAACGCCAGTGTGGCAGCCGCTGTTCTCATGTATGAAGTGTTTCGGAAGAAAATCTGATGAAGGAAAAAGTGCTCATTGTCGATGGCTACAATATGATTGCCTTCTGGCAGTCCACCAAGCAGGATTTTAAGAAGGGAAATCTGGATGCAGCTAGGACGTATTTACTGAGGACCTTGTCCCATTACGCAGCCTTTGAACATTTAGAAATCATCTGTGTCTTTGACGCCCAACATGTGCCCGGCCTTCGACAGACCTATGACGAATACAGGCTGACGGTGATTTTCACTGAGGAAGAGGAAACAGCTGACAGCTATATTGAGCGTTTGAGTGCAGAGCTTAATAGCAACCGGTGCAGGCAGGTTTCGGTGGCAACCAGCGACCTCAATGAACAGTGGGTGGTTTTTTCGCAAGGTGCCTTGCGTGTTTCTGCGCGAGAACTAGAGGAACGGACCAGGGTGGTCAAAAAAGATTTAGATAAATTTGTGGACCAGGTGGACCTCTACACGCCTAGATTATCTCCCTGGTCCCAAGGAAATTTACAAGATTTGCAACATTTAATGGAGGAATTGGATTCGTGACTTTTAAGATTGTAACAGACTCAACGTCTGATTTGCCACAGGAGTGGTTAGCAGAAAATGATGTGACCGTGCTCGGTTTGACCATCAATTTGGACGGAACGACCTATGAAACGGTAGGATCAAATCGACTAACAAGTGCAGAGCTGCTCAAAAAAATGGAGGCGGGTAGTCAGCCGACGACCAGCCAGGTCAATGTTGGTCAATTTGAAGAGGTATTCGAAGAGGCTGCTAAGGCAGGACAAGATGTGCTTTACCTAGCTTTTTCAGCAGCCCTATCCGGAACCTACCAGAGCGGTGTCATTGCGTGTGACATGGTCTTGGACCAGTATCCAGAAGCAAGTATTGAGATTGTCGATACCAAGGCAGCTTCTATCGGTGAAGGTTATCTGGTAATGAAGGCGGCAGCAGCGCGTGCGGAGGGTAAGAGCTTGGCTGAGGTCAAGGAGCTGGTTGAGGACTTAGCCCCTCGTTTGCGGACCTATCTTTTGGTTGACGACCTCAATCACCTGGTGCGCGGTGGCCGCCTGTCCAAGGCAGCAGCACTCATTGGTGGCCTGGTCAACATCAAACCTCTCCTGGCCCTTAATGCCGAAGGTAAGCTAGAGGCAGTCGCTAAGTTGCGTGGTCGTAAAAAAGGTGTCCGTGAGATGTTGGACCGTACCCTGACTGATTTGGATCATTCAACGGTCATGGTCGCTTACACAGGTGATTTGGCAGCAGCCCAGGACATTCAGTCTACCCTTTTGGAAAATGACCAGGTAACCGATGTTATCTTGACCGAGTTGGGACCTATTATTGCTACCCATACAGGTACAGGTTCCCTAGCCATTCTGTCTATTTCTACCGAGAAGAGAGCCTAGTATCAGCTCTCTTTTTACCAGTTATGGAATAAAGCGCTTACAAGGAGAATGCATATGAAACGTTTACTATCTGCCTATGCCAGCGAGATTGCTCAGATGACTCCTGCCCCGCTCAAGCAGGCTATTTTGGCCAGCGAAGGCCGGACTGTTCTGGGGGAAACGGTCGTTACGGCTGCCCCGCTGATTGCGGGTGTTTCCAATGCCGAGATGATGGCAGCTTTTAGCTGTGATTTGCTGGTGCTCAACGAATTGGATGTTTTTTCTCCCCAGATTGTCGGTTTTTATGATTGCGACAATCCCATTGCAGAGCTGAAACGATTGACAGGTCGGCCCATTGGGATTAACTTAGAGCCAGTTGATGAGGAGCAGGATTTACTTGAAGAACGCATTTCCCTCTCCGCAGGTCGTCTGGTCAGTCCAGACAGTCTTATAAGGGCAGAGGAGCTGGGCGTAGACTTCATCATGCTAACTGGAAATCCAGCTACGGGGGTATCCTTGTCGGCTATCCGCTCTGCCATTTCCCTAGCAAAAGAGCACTTCAAGGGGTTAGTCTTTGCTGGGAAAATGCACGGTGCTGGTCTGGGCGAGTCGGTGGTCAATGAAGAGGTTCTGCTGGAATTTGTTGCTTTGGGGGCAGATGGTGTTTTAGTCCCTGCTGTCGGGACGGTTCCGGGAGTGCGGGAGGAAATCGTGGCACCTATCGTTAGTCAGGTCAAGGCGCGTGGGGCTTTGGTTATTTCGACCATTGGGACTAGTCAGGAGAGTGCGGATCCGCAGACCGTGCGGGAATTTGGGCTTAGTAACAAGCGGGTCGGTGCGGACATTCATCATATCGGAGACGGCGGTTTTGGCCGTATGCCAGACCCTGAAAATATCTTGGCCTTGTCCCTGGCGGTCAGAGGCAAGCGCCATACTTACTTTAAGATGGGACAATCTGTGAGACGATAAACCGCGGTTCAAAAAGTGAAAAAAGTAAAGTAAAATATCTTGACGCCGACTGCTAGATTTGATACAATGGTAGACGGTATTGTTTACCCCATTTGAAAGGCCCCGGAACCTTCCAAATACCCGCGGACCGGAACATCCGCCCAGTAAACAAAAACGATTCGTATAGGAGAAATCATGAACAAAACAACATTTATGGCTAAACCAGGCCAAGTTGAACGTAAATGGTATGTAGTAGACGCTACTGATGTACCTCTTGGACGCCTTTCAGCAGTAGTTGCTAGCGTTCTTCGCGGTAAAAACAAACCAACTTTCACACCTCACACTGATACTGGTGACTTCGTTATCGTTATCAATGCTGAAAAAGTGAAATTGACTGGTAAAAAAGCGACTGATAAGATCTACTACACTCACTCAAACCACCCAGGCGGATTGAAATCAATCTCAGCTGGTGAATTGCGTTCTAAAAACGCTGTTCGTTTGATTGAAAAATCAGTTAAAGGTATGCTTCCACACAACACTTTGGGTCGTGCACAAGGCATGAAATTGAAAGTGTTTGTAGGCGCTGAGCACACTCACGCTGCACAACAACCAGAAGTACTTGATATTTCAGGTCTTATCTAAGGGAAAGGACGTAATCTAAATGGCACAAGCACAATACACAGGTACTGGTCGTCGTAAAAACGCGGTTGCACGCGTACGTTTGGTCCCAGGTACTGGTAAAATCACAGTTAACAAAAAAGATGTAGAAGAGTACATCCCACACGCTGACCTTCGTTTGGTTATCAACCAACCATTCGCAGTAACTTCAACACAAGGTTCATACGACGTTTTCGTTAACGTGAACGGTGGTGGTTACGGTGGTCAATCAGGTGCGATCCGTCACGGTATCGCGCGTGCATTGCTTCAAGTAGACCCAGACTTCCGCGATTCATTGAAACGCGCAGGCCTTCTTACTCGTGATGCTCGTATGGTTGAACGTAAGAAACCAGGTCTTAAGAAAGCACGTAAAGCTTCACAATTCAGTAAACGTTAATTATCAGCGATATATCAACGTTTCAAAGCACTCAAGAGTTTACCTCATGGGTGCTTTTTTCGTGATTTTTTGAAAAGTTTACCTTAAAATTTACCTTATTTTTACCTTATTGCTTCAGAGAGTTTAAAGCAAATTCTCCAACAGCCATTGGAATTACATTTGAGGTATTGACATAAATTTGAGTTGTAAGGGTATCACTATGGGTTAGAGCTGCAGAAATAGCTTCTAAACTCATTCCCGCCTGTTTGGCAAGTGTTGCCCCTGTGTGTCGGAGTTTATGAGGTGTAGCGTGTGTCAGATGTGGGTGACGCTTTTTAACTGTTCGCATTTTGTTATTTAGATAATCTGCGTGCAGAGGTTTATTGATGTTTCCTTTGGTATCTATATAAGTGAAGACGAACTGTTCAGGATTTGTAATGATTCCAAACTTTGCAAGTTCTTGCCTTTGTTGTTTTTTCCAATTCTGGAGAAGTTGAAGTAAGTCAGATGAAATAGCAAAGGTTGTTTTCTTGTTCCCTTTGGTTGATTTCACATCTCCATACCTATCTAGTGCTTGGAGTAATTGAATTTGGGATTTTTCAAAATTAATGTGTTTCCACTGCAAAGCATAAGATTCAGATTTTCGGTCTCCCAAGAAGAAGGTAAGATAAAATAGAACATAGTCTTTAAGCGAAATTTTTTCATTAGTCAAGTCATCTTGGAAAGCCGAGAACCACTCTTGTAGTTGTTCCTGTGTAAGGTAGAGGTCTTCATCTCTCTTTGCTTCCGCTAATTGGATTTTCTTGGTTGCTTTGATACGACGCAAGGTTTTAGCAACTTTATTTGATTCTATATATTCTAATTCCTCTGCCCAATCAAATATGGAAATTACATAGCTTCTCAAGGTCTTGAAATTGGCGTATTCATTAGCTTTAGCAGTCATCAAGTTTAGAATAACTTGCTTGTTCTGATTGAGAAATTGAATAGTGTAATTACCTAGCATAGGTAAAATATGTTTTTTGAAACAAGTTTTTGTATTGGCTATAGTTGACCTGCTTGGGGGCTTTGTAGTTGAAGTGGTCTGTCCTGCTTTATAATACTCCCACCAGACATTTTCGTAAAAATCTTTGAATAGAATGTCTATCTTGCCTAGCCCTGTAAACTCATTGTTCTCAATCTGATTGATTTTTGTTAAAAGGTCTATCTCTGCTTGTCGTGCCTCCTTTTTACTTTTGAAACGCTTATCAAAATAGTTATTATTGACGATACCAAGTGGCATCCGTGCTTCCGTTGGAATATACACTTTTAAGCGATATGTTCCGTTTTTTGTCTTAGTGATAGTCATGATATTCTCCTCTTTTCGAACCAGAAAATATCAAGACAATTATAAAATAAAAAGTTAGATATTTCTAGTTTTGCGAAAGTAGCCAT
The DNA here is from genome assembly GCF_043674095.1 of Streptococcus sp. A25. Classification (NCBI taxonomy): domain Bacteria; kingdom Bacillati; phylum Bacillota; class Bacilli; order Lactobacillales; family Streptococcaceae; genus Streptococcus; species Streptococcus sp. A25. The sequence continues at coordinate 17,564 of NZ_JBIMJO010000019.1, read as the reverse complement.
GAGTCGATGGCTTGTTTGTTGAAACGAACTGTTTTTCCGATCTTAATAGATGGAAGCCCTTTGCGAATCCATTCATCCAACGTGTTATTTGAAATTCCAAGGTAGTCACATGCTTGTTTTTTGTTTAAGTATGAATTGTCTATATTTCGATGATGAATTTGTTTTTCAATTTCTGATGTAATTAAACTTGAAATTAATATCTGAATTTGTTTGATCTGATCGTCTGGTAAGATAACTTGCATTTTAACCTCTTTTCTCGTAAAATTTGCAATTGTTTTTTGATATTAGTTATTATGCCACAGTGTGAACTAAAAACTGTTATTTTTGGAAAAAATTAGAAGAATGCTGTTAATTTGTCTTCTGTTTCGGAAGACAATTTTTTTACGAAATGCTGTAATATCAACGTTTTGGAGGTTTTACAAAGTTGTAAAATCATATTAAAAACCGTTAAATAATTCTTTTAAATTCAACAATCGATTCAAAATTAATTTATATAAATCAATTTTATAATGATGTTTTCGACGTAATTTATTGTTCAATGAGTATATTTCATTTCTGAATTCTTTTGTAAACTTTGGGATTTGAACAAAGTGTAATTCATTTGTGTTGTAATTTTTGTGACAACCTAAACCATGTTCCTTTGCAAAATCAAGAGCATCAAACATCAATCGTATAACAATTAATACATTCCACGTTATCATCTCGGATAAATAAAATGATTCCGAATTAATATTTAATTCTTTCTGACTTTTGGCAATCAAATTTTTTCTATAACGCGATCTATTTTCTTTCGAAACAAATTTAGCATTTATAAGACTAAGTATTTCTTCATCTAAAACTAGCGGAGTGTTTGTTGAATGTGACACGTTAATCTGTTTTTTCAACAATTCTTCGAATGTCGCACGTGGTTTTGCTTTGAAAATTTTGGATAATTCTCTGTCAGTATTTATTACTGATTGTTCGATTTCTTTTATGAAATTGAAGACTCCACTAGAAACTAATTCTTCTAAGTATTGAATGATTTTCAGATCATCAATTTCTGCTAGAACACAGGTACGAAGAAAGGATTTAATCTTATCTTTTTGCAAAACGGTCTCGAAACGATACACTTCAAAATCTTCTGTTTTTGCTTTATCAAGTTGTCCAAGCTTTTTGGCTTTCTTAGTTTTATTGTAAAGAACTTGCTGATTGTTTTTATAGGCATTGGTCGTCAAACGATCATAATCTTTGTCTTTGATACTTTTTGAAGAGGAAGCAAAATTCACTTTCTTATGTGTCAGACAACGTAGAAGTAATGCTCTTGTTTGCAAATGGAAAGCTGAATGTATTGCCATTGTAAATGCAAGTTCAATTTCGTGGAATTCGCAATGATATATTGTACATGAAATTCCTATTTCAAGTTCCAACAATGACAATGCTCTATTTAATCTTTGATAGATACCTTCGATTGAATCTGTGGATATGTTTAAACCACAGTGGATCAATTCAATACGATAAAAATAACTGCTGTCAAATGGATTTTTTCCCATAAAGAATGAACCAAAAGTAGATGATTTGACAAATAATTCGGAGACAGTACCTGAACTGTCATATTGCTTCTCGATAGTAAAATTGTTATTTTCATAATTAGCTAGCTCGAATTTCTGGTTATTAATGTGAATCTGTCCTTTTACATTAAGAACGACCTTGTCGATGCCCCAGTAGGCATTTGTTACAGAAAAACAACTTTCCATTTCCTTTGCATTCTCATCGTAGATTTTTTGTTTTTCCTCTTCGGACATACCTCTTGTAATTTTTGAGACCATTTTTTCCTCTTTCTTTTTTCGAAAGAATTATGCCACATTCAGAACTTCGTCAGAGAAAAAAATACAAAAAATGACAAAAAATAGAGATAAATTCCAAAAAGAAATTTATCTCTATACTTTCTATTTTTGTTCTACCACTATATCTTCAAGTATATAATTCTCAAAGATAAACATTTCCTCATGAATTGTCTTTTGAATGGATATAGGTAAGGCTGATAAATACACATAATCCCCTATTTCAAAATTTGTTTCATTGACACGCATTTTTGTGCTGTATTGTACTTTGACTCTATTTTCACAGTTATCCTTGATAATCATTTCGATCCAATTCGAATTTGGTTTTAAATGTTTATCAATAACTTTTCCAAAAACAAACATCTTTGCGAAATGGCTTGGATATGCAAAACCGAAGTTAGGCTTTTTATTGAAGAATACCGCCAGTTCAGTCTGCTCTTCTTGGATGGAATCTATAATAATTTCGTAGCTATTCTTTGTATTAATGTTTTCGATATGACCTGATATCGATACCGTCATTCCCTTCTTCAATTGAAATTTTTCACGATTAAAATAACATTTCAAATATGTGTGCTTACGACCGGCGCCGTTTCTGATAAAGAGACCAAGATATGGCACGATATCTTGGTCATTTACTTCAACGATTTTTCCTCTTGCTAAAATTGTGTTTCGATTTATTTTTTGTAGATTATTTTGATTCCTCATTATATGTCCTCCATTTGATCAATTTTCTACACAATCATTATGCCTGAATCTTAAAATCAAAAAATTCGTTACAAAATATAATTAGTAACCGTAACAGAAAGACGCCAATGCGACAGATTTAAAACCGAAACAGCCATTAGTGCAAGTCGATTATAAGCAATTGGCATTCCTGACGCTAATGCTTTGGATTTGTTTGTGCCGCGTAGAATATACAACTCATCACGTAGATCATAAATAAAATTTCTACGCTGTCTTTCGTATTTGCTTTGTGATTCCTTTTTCAATTTCTGATGGCCATTTTCCCATCTTTGAATTAGAAGAGATTTCAATGAATGTTTAATGTTTGGATTAGAATTAATTTTATCAAGATAGTAGAAATAGCTATCTCTTGAATGTTGAGCGCGTAATGCATGTAAATTAATCTGATTGTTCATCTCTTCTTCTGTGAAAATAGGCTCATTTTCTCCTATTCCAGAAAAAGTCTGTTTCACTAGCTTGATGTCTTTTGGCAATATATACTGCATTTGTTTCTTACCACCTTTGCTACGTTTGACGAAAATATAGCAGTTACCATACTCGTCTATTTTCAGGTCTTGACCGGTTAGGTTTTTGAGTTCATTACGGCGAATTCCAACGACTTTCTGGAATTCGATTAGGCGAGAGAAGAGAGAGTTCAATTCTTGTCTTTTCCCTTGTTGATTCGCTTCATGTTTTCGTCCTCTAACTATTTTATCACTTGTGCGTTTTTGTTTTCGAATTCGGTTTAAATTGATTCCTGCTGCCTTCGCAATTGGCGCAAGGTATGTATGAATTGTTGCTGCGGTATATTGTTTTGGGTCTTGTTGAAGATCATCATGATATTGTTGAAGAACCTCTTCGGTGATATCTGAAATACTCTTAATGTTATTTTCTTTTGCCCATTTCGCAAAACGTGTTGCAGAACGTTTGTATGATGTTCGTGAGGTATTGTTTGTAACATCTTTTGTTGCTGCGACGAAAATGTCGTGTTTCAAAGAATTTCGTTTTCTAGGCATTTTCTTTCTCCTTTCTTTCCTAAAATGCTTATTATTGGTAAACTGCCTCCCACCCTTTTTTAGATCGAGCTGGGTATGCTCTGAAAATTTCCGATGAGGCTGTCCTATGGGACTATCGTTTTCAATACTCTTCAGTAGCACCGTCGAATATCTCTGAAATCTTCGTTTGTCATTGAACTGGTTATTTTTCAAACCGAACTTTCTACTTTTACTTTCACTAAACATCTTTTACTGTACTATATTATGTGATAAATGGTTATTCTGTACTTCATTTCATTCCGCAGAATAACCATTTATTCTATTCTTGTTCATTCCCTTATCAGTCAATGACAGCTGACAAGAGATATCCATATCAATTGAAAATATGATTTACACCGAGCCCAGTGCGTATTTTCAAAAGAATATAGTGTTATCACTCCTTTCTCTATTTACTTCAATATGTTCAATTGTATTATGTCACTTTTTCAAAAAAATAAAAAAACGAAAAACATTTCTCGCTTACATTGATTCGCAACACGATTTTTTTGTTTTGAAAAAAAGTGGCATACTAATAACGAATCAGATTGGAGGTGTGTATATGGAATAAAATATTTTCTAAACACATAACAATATTAAAGGAAAGGAGTGAGTATTATGACTGATGAAGTTCTAATTGAAGAGATAGTATCAATTATTGTTGATGTGGAAATGAAGTGTAAGAAATTTCTGCTATTAAATGGACATTGTATCGATGTTGTCAGTGATTATTATTATTCAGATGAAGATTGTGCGACGATTTCTTTTTCAAGAAATAATGATAAATTGACCATTCGATTTGATAATCAGCAATGTATTGTTACTGTAGAAAATGAAATATTTACTGTTACTTCAGAAGTAATTGAAGAAGGTATTGAAATTCAAATTGAGATTTTGATAAAGCAGGCTATTCTTGGAAAATGGAAAATGTTTATGAATGATGTAAAGAATAATTCATTATTTGAAGCTATTCAAAAACATAGATTCGATGATTATTCAAGTGGTCCTGATTCGGTAATATATTACTAGCACGCTTAAAAACGAACTAGAAAAAATGTCTAGCAATTAGAAAAATAATTCTCAAAAGACGAATGAATAAAACTAAACAAATAGAAAAACGCGTAAATCCTAAAAAGTTGGATCTATGCGTTTTGTTTTGTATGAATATATAACATATTTTATTATGTGCATTAAAGGATTACATGTTCTCTACATTTATTATTGCCTCAAACAATGTTAAATATTCCTTCCGCTTTTTTTGAGAAATTGGGAGGAGCGTTTTTTGAAACTTCTCAAATGATGGATCGTTTGAGGTGTTTTCGTTTTTATCTTGGACATGTTGTTGGAAGAATGTACTCATTGATATTCCAAAAGCATCAACAATTTTTTCTAATGTATTCACCTTAATATTAGAGCGTTCGCCACGCTCTATTTTTGCTATTGAAGAAACATCTAAGCCAGCTGCCTCAGCTAATTGCTCCTGAGTTAGATGAAAGTCTTTCCGTAAAGTTTGAATTCTTTTTGCGACAAATTGATCTAAAGCCATTATCTGTCCTCCTTTTATTTAAGGATATAGATTTTAAAGGACAGTTGAAAGGTTACGAAAGGCTAGTTATTCTATCCTTTTAAGGACTTATTGTGGTATAATATATCTATTGAAGTTAAATTAGATGCTAAAAATTTGTAATTAAGAAGGAGTGATTACATGAACAAAAATATAAAATATTCTCAAAACTTTTTAACGAGTGAAAAAGTACTCAACCAAATAATAAAACAATTGAATTTAAAAGAAACCGATACCGTTTACGAAATTGGAACAGGTAAAGGGCATTTAACGACGAAACTGGCTAAAATAAGTAAACAGGTAACGTCTATTGAATTAGACAGTCATCTATTCAACTTATCGTCAGAAAAATTAAAACTGAATACTCGTGTCACTTTAATTCACCAAGATATTCTACAGTTTCAATTCCCTAACAAACAGAGGTATAAAATTGTTGGGAGTATTCCTTACCATTTAAGCACACAAATTATTAAAAAAGTGGTTTTTGAAAGCCATGCGTCTGACATCTATCTGATTGTTGAAGAAGGATTCTACAAGCGTACCTTGGATATTCACCGAACACTAGGGTTGCTCTTGCACACTCAAGTCTCGATTCAGCAATTGCTTAAGCTGCCAGCGGAATGCTTTCATCCTAAACCAAAAGTAAACAGTGTCTTAATAAAACTTACCCGCCATACCACAGATGTTCCAGATAAATATTGGAAGCTATATACGTACTTTGTTTCAAAATGGGTCAATCGAGAATATCGTCAACTGTTTACTAAAAATCAGTTTCATCAAGCAATGAAATACGCCAAAGTAAACGATTTAAGTACCGTTACTTATGAGCAAGTATTGTCTATTTTTAATAGTTATCTATTATTTAACGGGAGGAAATAATTCTATGAGTCGCTTTTTTAAATTTGGAAAGTTACACGTTACTAAAGGGAATGGAGATAAATTATTAGATATACTACTGACAGCTTCCAAGAAGCTAAAGAGGTCCCTAGCGCCTACGGGGAATTTGTATCGATAAGGGGTACAAATTCCCACTAAGCGCTCGGGACCCCTTGTAGGAAAATGTCCTAAGTGTGGCAACAATATTGTATTAAAAAAATCGTTTTATGGTTGTTCAAATTATCCTGAATGTACCTTCACTTTAGCTGAACATTTTAGAAAGAAAAAACTCACCAAAACAAATGTAAAAGAATTACTAGAGGGAAAAGAAACCCTGGTAAAAGGAATCAAAACGAAAGATAGAAAGTCCTACAATGCCGTTGTAAAAATCGGAGAAAAGGGATATATTGATTTTATATCTTTCTCAAAATAAACATAAAATGTGTTGTTGGTAATTTCGCAACTATTGCCATTCAATATTATGAATAAATTCTTGCTTGCGACACCAGCTTTTGCTGATCATCCTATAGTTTCATCGGTAATATGGATAGTTGCATTTTTACTAGTATCAAATTTATTACAAGGTAATACAAATAATGTAAGACGTTATGCAATTATTGAAATTGCTTCAGTATTAATTTGGAATCCATTTTATGTTTATAGATTCGGAACTCCTGGATTGGGTTATCTAATCTATCTAGTTGGATTGGGATTGTTAGTTTATTCTATTTTCGGAGCAAAGTTGAAAACTGTTAGTTGATAAAAGCCATTTTATTTTAATATCAATACAAAAACGCTCTAGATTTCTAGGGCGTTTTAAGGTGCATTGTGAAGTGGAAGAAGTTGTTACAATTATCTATTCTCTGGATATAGAGATTAAATAATAATTTTTTGAGTTTAGTGATTTAAGTACGTAGAGGAGTAGTTTTTAGGAATTTTGGTATAATAGGATTGCTCAAATAGTCTGAAAATATAGTAACAAGGAGGAAGTAATGGCCAATTTTTTTGCTGGGAAAATTGTTTATCTTGATGAGCAAGCCGTTTTTGATTTTTTAGAATTACATCAAAATGGGATACAATCTGATATCATAAAACGTGTGTCCGAAAATATGGTTGAGGTAGATGCCGAGGGAAGGGTTGGTATGAATTTCTTTTCTCGATTTAAGATAGGACTCTCTGGTAATGCTTCATATCAACGAAGTGGTGTAGTAGAATCACAGATTACCTCTACATTGCTAAGTAACTTTAAAAAGTTTGTAACCAATAAAAAAGGTTCTTCAAAAGTAGAATGTTTAGATAACGTTAAGTTGTTTATTGAAAAAGATTCTCCTGCTTTTTACCGTAACATCACTCCTGTTCTCGATATGATTAGTGATATTACTAAAATGAATAGTATTACGGATGATGATAAAAATAATTTTCAAGGTATTGAAATAAAGAATATTGAACGAACTTTAGACCGACTTTCTGGATATTATGAAATTAGGGGTATTAGCTCTGAGAGTAAAGAAAGTGTTTTTAGATTCAATATATCGGGTCTACGTAATAATTATACGTTGAGTGACTTAACCAAGATGGATATCAAACTCTATGGAATTAAGGTTGGAGAAGTAGATTCGATTGATTTAAGTTTTAATACCATGATAGATAGATTATCAAGCAATAGGCGGTCGCAACTTGGAACTGACTTTGATGAAGAACAAGATAATGAGAAAATACCGATATATGATGTTCTAGTGGCAGGTGTGTAATGGTAAGATTTAATATTTTTTTTGAGCCGGTTCAAAAGTTTAATGAAAGAGTGGCTAAATTAGATAACTACGTTTCGTTTAATGAAGTACTTATAAACTGGACAAATGGAGCTAAAATTCAGGAAATAGCAGAACCACTAGTGGGAAAGGATTACTGTGTTTTTAGGATGGACTCATATTCGTTATCGACAAGTTTAGTTTTTGAAAATATCGATTTATTAGTAAAAATATTTGAATTTGCCGATATTCTAGAAGTGTACCTTCATAATCCGCCTAAAAAATTTTTCCACTTAATTAGGCAACAAATTCCTTCAGAGAGTGTACATATTGAACAAAGTACTTTTAAGAAAATTGAAAAGAAACAGTTTCAAGACGTTATACATGACTTAAATGAAAATATAATTGGCCAAGGAGAAGCTAAGAAAAGTTTATTAAGAAAACTAGTTGCTCAACTAATACGTCCAAGTTCAAAACCATTAGTTTTAATGTTCTATGGTGAACCAGGGATTGGAAAAACGGAGACAGCAAAACAACTATCAACGACACTATATGGGAATGACAATATTATTAGAGAACAAATGTCGATGGTTGGTGGTGAATCAAGCGTAAAATATTTTAAATCAACAAATCATAGCGAAGACTCATTTTCTAAAACATTATTAAACAGAGAATCTAATGTTATTTTGCTTGATGAGTTTGCTCTGGCACCTGCATTTTTTCATAGTACCTTCTTTCAAATGTTTGATGAAGGCATCTATGAGGACCAAAATTATAAGGTAGATCTCAGTAACTCAATCATTATTTGCACATCTAATTTTAAAAATCTTTCAGAAATGGAGAATAATATTGATGTAGCATTATTAAGTCGATTCGATGGTTTTGTTAAATTTTCTCCTTTATCTTTTGATGAGAAAAGGCAGATTTCAAAGATAGTCTATTCAAAAATTATTGACTCAGAATCCATGACTAAGGAGTATAAGGGATATTTAGATGAAGTTAAGATTTTAGAAATCTTGGAATCTAAATTAAATGCACTTCCTAACGTTCGAGCGATAAGAAAGTATGTTGAAGATATTGTTGCAGATAAGCTATTGGAAGTAATTATAAAGGATAAATCATGCTGACTATGTTAATTCTCTGAGAACATACGATAGAAACATGAGGTGGTGAACTTAATTTGAAAAAACAATATTTCTATAAAAATTTTTGGTTCTGGGTGGCGCTATCCTTATTGATTTATGTATTGAGGCAGTCTGAAGTATCAGGTGTTGAATTATTAGTTAATATAATTGTTTATGTTTATAAGCAGGTTATAAGTGAACCAATTGCATTTTTGGCATTTCTTATTAGTATAATTACTGTATACATAGAAAGAATTAATGTTTTGAAAACTGATAGGAGAGCTAAGCTATCTATTTCTTATAAAATAGAAGGTAAGTCGAAAGTAAAAGCTTCATTCAATGATGCGGAGAAGGAAATTGAGGTGCCTGGTAGTAAGAATATATGAAAATTCAGGAACAATAAAGTCTACCTATATGCTTACACCGTATGTTAAAGAAAATAATTTAAGTATAGATACTATAGATGGTGGTTATTTTTCGTTTAATGCAGTACATATACATTTAAACGAAAATACTAACTTTTTTAAACCAGATGATTTACATCATGAGAATTACATATTTCCTAAATCATTTATTTCAAATAACCCAAATGAAAACCAATCTCATTTTATCTTTTGTCTATTCGAGGGAGTAGATGGTTCATATAAACTATTATTACTTGTCTATTTAAAAAATATAGTCGGGAATTATTATCTTGAAGTAATTGATAGAGTAGATGCTCTAAATAAAAATGCAAAAGATTTACAACAGTATTATGACCAGTTTAAAAAATGTGAACAATATCTTTCTGAAAATAAAATAATTATCTCTTAAGCTCAATGTAAATAGACTTCTTTAGTGAATATTATAAAAATGATACTCAGAGAAAGTAAACGAACATATGGCTGCATCACTAACGGAACTTATTAGTGATGTCTCCTAGAAATCCTAGAATTACTAGAATTACCTGAACTCTGATTTAGTTTGGCTGAGTCTAAGTAAAAATGACTGCAATCAATGTTGATAAATGATTGCAGTCAGAATACTATTAGTAATAAGAATACAGTAGAATACAGTAGAATACAGTAGAATACAGTAGAATACAGTAGAATACAGTAGAATACAGTAGAATATAGAAAAGTGGCTATCAACTTCGGTCGATAACCACTTTTCTATTTTTTGTACACTCGATTTTCTTCTTTTAAGAATTGGGTAATCCTATCTTTTAATTCCTCGAAGTCACCTTGAAAGGTAGCAATATCAATCGTTTTTTCCAGTCCATCGTTTAAGGAAAGATTGGATTGATATCCATTCATTGCTAGAAACATATGTAAAGCAAGCACTGCAGTTCGCTTGTTGGCGTTCTTAAATGGGTGTTTTTTGATCAGGTTTATCCAGATAATGGCAGCCTTACTATAAATGTCGGGATAGAGTGTTTTTCCAAAAATCTCTTGTTTTGGCTGCTCAATAATCATCTGTAGGCTGTTTGGATCAGCTATCCCAACGGGCTCTTTTGGGGAATATCTTCCAATAACCATGACATTGATTTTGATAATGTCTTCGGCGGTTAGGTATTTCATTTATCTACCAACTCTTTCAATAATTCATCGTATTGATTCATGGCTTTTTCAAGTTCTCTATCAAAATCAAATTTTGGCTCAGCTTTACGAATAATGACATTATTTCCTGAAGTGACGAATTCGATTTCTTCACCAATTTCTGCACCAAGTGCTTCTTTTATAGCGTTTGGGATAGTGATAACAGTGCTGTTACCTGTTTTGCGTAATAAAACATTCATCGGATATACCTCCTGTATTTGTAAATACATTATACAAGATATATACAAAAATTAAAAGTGAATACTTCTGTTTGACACATTTTCTAGAATCAAGAATAAGGTAAACTTTTATATTTTCTGGTCCGATTTTGCATATTTTGATTGAAAATTTACCTTATTTTGATGAAATTAGTTGAAATTGGATGAAATTTTGAGTTTTGAAAACCCGTGAAAACGTTGATATTAAAAGCTTTTGAAATTGGTTGAAATAAACGATGCTCCAACCAGGTCTTAAGAAAGCACGTAAAGCTAGCCAGTTCTCTAAACGTTAAGAAACGGCTACAATACAGCATTTACAACACTTCATGGTTCACACCATGGGGTGTTTTTTTGATGTTTTTTAGCAAAATTCACACCACTTTTCACACCAAATTCACACCATTACTTTTTGAGATTGCGATAGGCAATTTCTCCCACAGCCATTGGAACGACGTTGGAAGTGTTGACATAGGTCTTTGTTGTGATAGTATCACTATGTGTGAGAGCTTCAGAAATAGCCTCTAGTGATGTTCCTGCTTGTTTAGCTAGTGTTGCTCCAGTGTGGCGTAATTTGTGCGGTGTTGCATGAGTCAGCTCCTTGTGACGGCGTTTGACTGACTTCATCTTGTTATTGAGGTAATCAGCGTGTAAGGGGCTATTCACATTGCCTTTCATGTCGATATAGGTAAATACATATTGTTCATCAGATTGGATAATGCCGAATTTGGCTAGTTCGGCTTTCTGTTGTTTTTTCCAAGATTGGAGAAGGTCAGTAAGTTCATTAGGAATTCGAAATGTTGTTTTCTTATTTCCCTTAGTAGATTTAGGATTCTTGTATTTATCCAAGGCTTGAACTAATTGAATTTCCTGTTTTTTAATGTTGATGTGTTTCCATTGCAAAGCGTAGCTCTCGGATTTTCTATCCCCTAAGAAAAAAGTAGTATAGAATAGTACATAATATATATTGCTTGAAACAAAAAAAGCAAAATTGTGTCAAGAAAATGATTTCATCAGGAAATACTCTTTGTATCAATTGTTACCAAAATTTAGGGAATGAAGTGCTGTATCACGGCCTTGTCATTTACCTAGCTTTTGGTACAATAGAATGAAAAGAGAAAGGAGCAAGTTATGAAAAATATCTTTCCATTGACATTGGAGGTATTACGGAAGAAGCGGACAATCAATCCGTTTTAGTAGTTAGCCATGGAGCCGCCATCGCCCAATTTTTCAGACAGGTATTGACAGATTTTCCGCGAGTGCGGATGCGGAATTGTGCCATACTGACTTTTACTTATGAAGACGGTCACTACGATTTGCAAAGCATTGTGGATCCCGTTAATAAAGAAACTCTCTATCAAAAAGAAGGAAAGGAAAAGGAGAAAAAATGACAGTAACAAAAGTATTTCCAAAAGGATTTTTATGGGGTGGTGCAACAGCAGCCAACCAATGTGAAGGAGCTTACGATGTAGACGGACGTGGTCTTGCCAACGTCGATGTCGTGCCGATTGGCGAAGACCGTGGACCAATTATCACAGGTCGCAAAAAAATGTTTGACTTTGAGGATGGTTATTTCTATCCGGCTAAAGAGTCTATCGACATGTACCATCATTTCAAGGAAGATATTGCCCTCTTCGGCGAAATGGGCTTTAAGACTTATCGTCTTTCTATCGCTTGGACACGGATTTTCCCTAAGGGAGATGAGTTAGAGCCAAATGAAAAAGGCTTGCAGTTCTACGAAGAACTCTTCAAGGAATGTCACAAATACGGGATTGAGCCTTTGGTGACCATTACTCACTTTGACTGTCCGATGCATTTGATTGAGCACTATGGTGGCTGGCGCAATCGCAAGATGCTGGAATTCTACGAGCGTCTTTGCCGGACTCTCTTCACTCGCTATAAGGGCTTGGTTAAATATTGGTTGACCTTTAATGAAATCAACATGATTCTTCATGCGCCATTTATGGGTGCAGGACTTTACTTTGAAGAAGGTGAAAATGTAGAAGAGGTCAAATACCAAGCGGCCCACCATGAGTTAGTGGCTTCAGCTATTGCGACCAAGCTTGCCCATGAAATCGACCCAGAAAACAAGGTCGGCTGTATGTTGGCGGCGGGTCAATATTATCCAAATACTTGTCATCCGCGCGATGTCTGGGCGGCTATCAACCAGGACCGTGAAAATTATTTCTTCATTGATGTACAAGCGCGTGGGGAATACCCAAATTATGCCAAGAAGCATTTTGAACGCGAAAACTTGAATATCGTGATGACAGAGGAAGATTTGACCCTTTTGAAAGAGCATACAGTTGATTTCATTTCCTTCTCTTATTATTCAAGCCGTGTGGCATCTGGTGACCCAAAAGTCAATGAAAAGACAGCTGGTAACATCTTTGCCTCTATCAAAAACCCATATCTGGATGCCTCAGAGTGGGGCTGGCAGATTGACCCACTTGGCTTCCGTATCACGATCAACTCTATCTGGGATCGCTATCAGAAGCCAATGTTCGTTGTGGAAAATGGTCTGGGCGCTGTCGATACGCCGGATGAAAACGGCTATGTGGCAGACGACTACCGGATTGATTACCTCCGCAAGCACGTTGAAGCCATGCGGGATGCCATTGTTGAGGACGGCGTAGAATTGCTGGGCTACACAACCTGGGGCTGTATTGACCTGGTGTCTGCAGGTACAGGTGAGATGAAAAAACGCTACGGCTTTATATACGTAGATCGTGACAATGAAGGTAATGGAACACTCAAGCGTTCTAAGAAAAAATCATTCGACTGGTACAAGAAGGTTATCGCCAGCAACGGTGCCGATATTGATTAATATGAAACAAGCCTCGCGCTTGTTTTTTGTTATAGTTTCCAATATAATAAAAGGTGGTTAACGATTTATAAAATCAAGGAGTCTAGCATGAAATACATTGTAAATAACAGTAACAATCCTGCTTACAATATCGCTCTCGAAGCCTATGCCTTCAAGGAATTGACCGATATTGATGAAATCTTTATTCTCTGGATCAATGAGCCTGCCATTATCATCGGTAAGCATCAGAATGCTATTCAAGAAATTAACAAAGAGTACACAGATGAAAACGGCATTCACGTTGTTCGTCGTTTGTCAGGTGGTGGCGCGGTATACCACGACCTCAACAACCTCAACTACACCATTATTTCCAATAAGTCTGAAGAAGGTGCTTTTGACTTCAAAACCTTCTCCAAACCTGTGATTGACACGCTGGCAACTCTGGGTGTTGAGGCTAATTTCACAGGACGTAACGACCTTGAGATTGATGGGAAGAAAATCTGTGGAAATGCCCAAGCCTATGCTAAAGGTCGTATGATGCACCACGGCTGTCTCCTCTTTGACGTGGATATGACCGTCCTTGCCAATGCGCTCAAAGTTTCCAAGGACAAGATTGAGTCTAAAGGGGTTAAATCTGTCCGTGCGCGTGTGACCAATATCAATGATGAATTACCAGAAAAAATGACTGTTCTGGAGTTCAAGGATGCCATCCTTAACCAAATGAAGAAGGAATATCCAGATATGGACGAGTATGTCCTGACTGACGAGGACTTGGCTCGTATCCAAGAAATCCATGATACCCAATTTGGTACTTGGGACTGGAATTTCGGTCAAACGCCTGAGTACACTGTGGAGCGCAACGTTCGCTACCCAGCAGGTAAAATCACAACCTATGTGAAAACGGAGAGATCTGTTATCGAAAATATCAAGATTTATGGTGACTTCTTTGGTATCGGAGATGTTTCGGATATTGAGAAATTGCTGATTGGTACACGCTACGAATATGCGGACGTCCTTGCCAAGTTGCAAGAAATCGATACCACGCATTACTTCTCACGCATGACGACAGAAGAAGTGGCTAAGGCTATTGTAGCCTAAGGAATAAGGAACTTGGGTGTATTTTTAATCAGACACTCAGGCTCCTTTTCTTGTTATAGTTAAAACTTATAACAGAGCTTAGAAATTACCTATTGGATTCTTGAAGCGTTTTTTGTTATCCTAGAACAGTATCAAATTTAGGAGAACTTATGTCTAATAATTTACTTGTTTTACAATCGGATTTTGGTCTTGTTGACGGAGCGGTTTCAGCCATGATTGGTGTAGCTCTCCAGGAATCACGTGACCTTGTGGTTCACAATTTGACCCACGATATCACCCCTTACAATATTTTTGAGGGCTCTTACCGCCTCTTCCAGACAGTGGAATACTGGCCAGAAGGCACTACTTTTGTATCGGTTGTTGATCCAGGTGTTGGCTCCAAGCGTAAGAGCGTGGTGGCATTGACCGAGCAAAATCACTATATCGTTACCCCTGACAACGGTACGCTGTCTTTCATCAAGAAGCACGTTGGTATCAAGGCAGTACGCGAGATTTCTGAAGTGGCCAATCGCAGAGCTAATACAGAGCATTCCTATACTTTCCATGGTCGCGATGTCTATGCTTATACCGGTGCTAAGTTGGCATCTGGGCATATCACTTTTGAAGAAGTGGGGCCAGAACTGCGAGTAGAAGACGTTGTTGAAATTCCAACCGTTCCAACAGAACTTGGACAAGACTTTGTCAAGGGCGCCATCGACATTCTCGATGTTCGCTTTGGTTCTCTCTGGACCTCGATTACCCGTGAGGAGTTCTATACCCTCAACCCGCAGTTTGAAGACCGCTTTGAGGTGACCATTTACAACAACGATATGCTGGTCTACCAAAACCAAGTGACCTATGGCAAGTCCTTTGCGGATGTCCGAATTGGTCAGCCACTCTTGTATATCAATTCCCTCTACCGTGTTGGTCTTGCTATCAACCAGGGTTCATTTGCTAAAGCCTACAACGTTGGTGTCGGTCAAAACTGGCACATTGAAATCAAACGCATTGTTAACTAAACATATTTTTTAAGGAGATTTAGGATGAAAAATAATTCTATCAAAACAGTTGTCGCAACCGGTATTGGTGCAGCCCTCTTTGTGGTAATTGGGATTTTAATCAGCATTCCGACACTTGTTGTACCAAATACTTCGATTCAGCTTCAGTATGCTGTCCAATCCCTCTTTTCTGTTATCTTTGGTCCAGTTGTTGGTTTCTTGGTCGGCTTTATCGGTCATGCTTTCAAGGATTCATTGCAGTATGGTTCACCATGGTGGTCATGGGTTTTGGCATCAGGTGTATTTGGTTTAGTGCTTGGTTTTGCCAAAAATCGTCTTCGTGTCCAAGAGGGAATTTTCGAGAAAAAAGATATTCTTTCCTTCAACATTTTCCAAATTATTGCTAACGTAGTAGCTTGGGGAGTAGTTGCACCTGTTTTGGATATCCTGGTTTATAGCGAGCCTGCAAATAAGGTTTTTGCGCAAGGCTTGGTTGCTGGTATTGTGAATGGCCTGACAGTGGCTATCGCAGGAACAATTTTGGTAGCCGTTTATACCAAATCACAAACTCAAACCGGAAGTTTGTCAAAAGATTAAGAAATGTGCCTGAGAAGAGATTCTCAGGTATTTTTCTGTTATAGCTTCAAACCATAATAACATGCCAATAGTCCTACCATCGGAGCAGCTTGGGGAATTGCAGGCATTGAGGGAAGAATTTTCAGACCAATAGTTTCAATCAAGATTTTTGTATTTCTGCCGGATTCGGGGTATAATTTTACAGACTGTGTTATTGAAAAATAGCAGAGCTTCGAGCTGGTCAAATCGCTTGATTAGCGCTAATCTATTGCAAAGATTAAAGGAGAATCACACCATGTCAAAAGACATTCGCGTATTGCTATATTATAAATATGTTCCAATCGAAAATGCGGAAGCTTATGCAGCTGAGCACTTGGAATTCTGTAAATCGATTGGTCTCAAGGGGCGTATCTTGATTGCTGATGAGGGCATCAACGGTACTGTTTCTGGTGACTATGAAACAACTCAAAAGTACATGGATTATGTCCATGCTAACCCGCTTTTCAGCGACCTTTGGTTTAAAATTGATGAAGAAAATGAACAAGCATTCAAGAAAATGCACGTTCGCTATAAGAAAGAAATCGTACATTTGGGTCTAGAAGACAATAACTTCGATAGTGATATTGACCCGCTTGAAACAACAGGTGCTTACTTGTCACCAAAAGAATTCAAAGAGGCGCTTCTGGACGAAGATACCGTTGTTTTGGATACCCGTAACGACTATGAGTACGACCTAGGTCATTTCCGTGGCGCAATCCGTCCTGACATTCGCAACTTCCGTGAATTGCCACAATGGGTTCGTGACAACAAAGAAAAATTCATGGACAAGCGCGTGGTTGTTTACTGTACTGGTGGCGTCCGCTGTGAGAAATTCTCTGGCTGGATGGTTCGTGAAGGTTACAAGGATGTCGGTCAGCTCCACGGTGGTATCGCAACCTATGGTAAAGACCCAGAGGTTCGTGGCGAATTGTGGGATGGTAAGATGTATGTCTTTGACGAGCGTATTGCAGTTGATGTCAACCATGTAGACCCAGTTGTTGTTGGTAAGGACTGGTTCGATGGCACACCATGTGAACGCTATGTCAACTGTGGTAACCCATTCTGTAACCGTCGTACCCTCATGTCAGAAGAAAATGAGCATAAGTATGTTCGTGGATGTTCTGCAGAATGCCGTGCCCATGAGCGCAACCGTTACATCTCTGAAAACGGCTTGACCCGCGAAGAATGGGCAGCACGTTTGGAGGTAATCGGTGAGAGCTTGGCACCAGTGCATGCTTAATTATATGTAGGAGTTTGGAGAAATCCGAGCTCCTTTTTTTCTGCCATTTTCTGGAACCTTACACTTAATACTAATACTCAACTAAAATCAAAAATAGCCAAACTCCAATCTCTACGTACAATTGATTTGAGTTGAGAAGGAGATAGGTTT
>NZ_JBIMJO010000018.1:0-55919 GCF_043674095.1 Streptococcus sp. A25 | reverse complement strand
GCTAGCCCAGACAGCTTAACCTCTGGATCTCTAGTTATCAATGAACTTGTTGCACTTGACTTGACAATGTGCGAAAATTTACAAATAACATATTATCAGGATTTTGAAGATAATACATACTTTGTTCCTTTTTTATTCTAAGTAATATCCTTTGGGAGAAGACCTAATCTATGTATTCCTGAAAAATATAATGCCTACCGTAGATTCCTACTGGGATGCTTAGGAACGAATCCACTCGTGGCTATATGTATGAATCCCTCAGCAGCTAATGAGGACTATAGCGATCGTACAATCAACCGAATTCTAAATGCTAGTAAAAAATTATATGAAGATAAGCTCACCGTTGAATTCAAGTATGGGATTGAGATTGACGAAGAGATATAGAATATTAACCGCCAATTAAGGGCTAACCCCCTTTGGCGGTTTTTAATGGATTTTTTTAATTTAAAAGTTGCTTAAAATAACTTATTATGTTAAAATAAACAGTAATCCAAATAAGAATTTAGGAGGAACCGAAACTATGACAGCCTCAATGCGTTTAAGATAAGCTGGCAATAAAAAAAGCAGAATCTACCCCCAATGATAGGCTTTTTTGTTGTGCTTATTTATACGATATTGAGCATTAATTAGTTACGGTGAGGATAAAGGTTATAAAACTATACCTTTATTTAACTATGCCTTTAATATGAATGTTTTCAAATTGTATGTATGCAGACCAAAAGCCACATTGTGGATTTAGACCTGCATTTTTTTATTGCCTAGAATGCTATTCAAAATAGAAATTTAAGCAAAATAATATGCAGGAGATAATATAAATGGAAAAATACAACAATTGGAAACTTAAGTTTTATACAATATGGGCAGGGCAAGCAGTATCATTAATCACTAGTGCCATCTTGCAAATGGCGATTATTTTTTACCTTACAGAAAAAACTGGATCCGCGATGGTCTTGTCTATGGCTTCACTATTAGTTTTTTTACCCTATGCGGTCTTTGGACCTGCAATTGGTGTGCTAGTGGATCGTCATGATAGGAAGAAGATAATGATTGGTGCTGATTTAATTATCGCAGCAGCTGGTTCGGTGCTTACTATTGTTGCATTCTATATGGAGCTACCTGTCTGGATGGTTATGATAGTATTGTTTATCCGTAGCATTGGAACAGCTTTTCACACCCCGGCTCTCAATGCGGTTACGCCACTTTTAGTACCAGAAGAACAGCTTACGAAATGTGCAGGCTATAGTCAGTCTTTGCAGTCTATAAGCTATATTGTTAGTCCGGCGGTTGCAGCACTCTTATACTCCGTTTGGGAACTAAATGCTATCATTGCCATCGATGTATTGGGTGCTGTGATTGCATCTATTACGGTAGCAATTGTACGTATTCCTAAGCTGGGTGATCGCGTGCAAAGTTTGGACCCAAATTTCATAAGAGAAATGAAAGAAGGAATGGCTGTACTACGGCAAAATAAAGGATTATTTGCTTTATTACTCGTTGGAACATTATATATGTTTGTTTATATGCCCATAAATGCATTATATCCTTTAATCACTATGGAATATTTTAATGGTACACCGATGCATATTTCTATTACGGAGATTGCTTATGCCTCTGGTATGTTGATAGGGGGTCTATTATTAGGGTTATTTGGGAATTACCAAAAGCGAATCTTATTAATAATGGCATCCATTTTTATGATGGGGATAAGCTTAACCATTTCAGGATTACTTCCCCAAAGTGGATTTTTCATTTTTGTAGTCTGCTGTGCAATAATGGGGCTTTCTGTTCCGTTTTACAGCGGTGTGCAAACAGCTCTTTTTCAGGAGAAAATTAAGCCTGAATATTTAGGACGTGTATTTTCTTTAACTGGAAGTATCATGTCTCTTGCTATGCCAATTGGATTAATTCTTTCTGCACTCTTTGCTGATAGAATCGGTGTAAATCATTGGTTTTTACTATCAGGTATTTTAATTATTTGCATTGCAATAGTTTGCCCAATGATAAATGAGATTAGAAAATTAGATTTAAAATAAACAATATTGGAGGGATATTTATGTATCTTGTTTTCATGTAATTCTTCCTGCTAAAATCGCAGGGTTTTTCCTGCGTACAAGCAAATGAAAACATGCGATTATAGACAGGAGGAAATGTTATGGAATTAATATTAAAAGCAAAAGACATTCGTGTGGAATTCAAAGGACACGATGTTTTAGATATAAATGAATTAGAAGTATATGATTATGACCGTATTGGTTTAGTAGGAGCAAATGGTGCAGGAAAAAGCACTTTATTCAAGGTACTTTTAGGAGAATTAATTCCCCCAGGATGTAAAATGAATCATCTGGGTGAACTTGCCTATATTCCCCAGTTGGACGAAGTAACTCTGCAGGAGGAAAAAGATTTTGCGCTTGTAGGCAAGCTAGGTGTTGAGCAATTAAATATACAGACCATGAGCGGTGGTGAAGAAACAAGGCTTAAAATAGCACAGGCCTTATCGGCACAGGTTCATGGTATTTTAGCGGATGAACCTACGAGCCATTTAGACCGTGAAGGAATTGATTTTCTAATAGGACAGCTAAAATATTTTACAGGTGCACTGTTAGTTATTAGCCATGACCGCTATTTTCTTGATGAAATAGTAGATAAAATATGGGAACTGAAAGATGGCAAAATCACTGAGTATTGGGGAAACTATTCTGATTATCTTCGTCAGAAAGAGGAAGAACGTAAGAGACAAGCTGCAGAATACGAACAATTTATTGCGGAACGTGCTCGATTGGAAAGGGCTGCGGAGGAAAAGCGAAAACAGGCTCGTAAAATAGAACAGAAGGCAAAAGGTTCTTCAAAGAAAAAAAGTACTGAAGGCGGAGGGCGTTTAGCTCATCAAAAATCAATAGGAAGTAAGGAAAAAAAGATGCATAATGCCGCTAAATCCCTAGAGAACAGGATTGCGGCATTAGGAAAAGTAGAAGCTCCGGAAGGCATTCGCAGAATTCGTTTCAGGCAAAGTAAAGCATTGGAGCTCCATAATCCATACCCTATAGTCGGTGCGGAAATTAATAAAGTATTTGGGGATAAGGCACTGTTTGAAAATGCATCTTTTCAAATTCCGCTAGGAGCAAAAGTGGCGTTAACTGGTGGTAATGGAACCGGGAAAACAACTTTAATCCAAATGATCTTAAACCATGAAGAAGGAATTTCTATTTCACCTAAGGCAAAAATAGGTTACTTTGCACAGAATGGTTACAAGTACAACAGTAATCAGAATGTTATGGAGTTTATGCAGAAGGATTGTGATTACAATATATCAGAAATTCGTTCTGTGCTAGCATCTATGGGGTTCAAACAGAACGATATTGGAAAAAGTTTATCTGTTTTAAGCGGTGGAGAAATTATAAAATTGTTGCTTGCTAAAATGCTTATGGGTAGATATAACATCCTAATAATGGATGAACCCAGTAACTTCCTTGACATACCAAGTTTAGAGGCTTTGGAAATACTAATGAAGGAGTACACCGGAACTATCGTGTTTATCACCCACGATAACCGATTACTCGAAAATGTAGCTGATGTAGTTTATGAAATTAGAGATAAGAAAATAAATATGAAACATTAAATTTAAGGTAGTCGCTGGTCAGTATAGTCTGTTCTGGCTGGCGACTCCATTGTTAAAGAGTATAAAGACTTTAGATTTTATGAAGATTAAAAATAGGAACAGTCAATTGAACTGCTCCTATTTTTCTGCTAAATATGTTACTTTTTGCCCAAAAATAACGTTTTTGTAGTTTTGACAGCCCTGTGGTCCATCAAAACTACAAACGCTCTCCGAGGGGGCTTGCATACGGCACATTCGCCCTAAGGACAAAAAAACAACATCCTCAAATCACAAGGACATTGTTTAGAAATTATCTGCTACAATAATGAGCTGTAATACTTTATACAGTCCTCAAGCAGCTTTGAATTTAATTGAAAAAGAATTCAACAGGCTATGTACCTTTTTCGCATAAAAAAAGCGTCTTCATGATTATTACACAATCAAAGTAAGGAGCTTTTAGAAATTTTATGTGTTAATAGAAAACACTGTGGAATTCATTGGCTTCTATATAGCAAAAGAATTTTTGATAAACTAATTTGAAAATAATCTATAAAATTACGGAGAAGATAGACGAATAATTGCCAGTGATAATATATAGCATTTTTAGTAATTTTCTATTCGTTTATCAATATTGAAATTTTTTATATTAAAACCAGTCCTCGTTATTCAAGGGCTGGTTTTATTATCTAGCAAGACATGAGTCAATAATTAGTTGAAGCACAATGCGTCAGTTGACAGTACTCTAGTGTGAGATGAGTTTATAATTGATTTTTGTTCGCATGGCTTGCGATGATTTCCATCTGGCCTGTGAAGGTCCAGTCAGTCACATCTGCAGGCAAGATAAAGTGGGTCCCTTTTTCAAGTGGGTAGCTAGTTTCACCGACTTGGATGGAACCTTGGCCTTCTATGACACTGACGAGTAGGTAAGGAATAGTTTGCTTCAGCTGAATTTCTCCCTTGATTTGCCATTTATAGACAGAGAAGAAGGGATTTGAAACAAGGAGGGTTGTGTCAAGTTTGCCTACTTTGAGTTGGGCAGGTGTGGAATTAGCTACGGGCCCGATTGTCAATACGTCGATAGATTTTTCAATGTGAAGTTCACGGAGGTTCCCAGCGTCATCACGGCGATCAAAGTCATAGACACGGTAGGTTGTATCGCTAGATTGTTGGGTTTCTAGTATCATGATACCTTTACCGATAGCGTGCATGGTGCCGCTTGGCACAAAGAAGAAATCACCCTTTTTGACGGATACATGGGTCAACAGCTTGTCCCAATCTCCAGCTTCAATTTGCTGACGGAGTTCTTCTTTGGATTGGGCATTGTGGCCATAAATGATTTCAGCTCCGTCCTCGGCTTCTAAAATGTACCAACATTCTGTCTTGCCCAATTCACCTTCGTGAGCCAAGCCATAGCTATCATCGGGATGGACTTGGACGCTAAGCCAATCGTCTGCATCAAGGATTTTAGTTAATAATGGAAAGACATTATCTGTGGGATTGCCAAATAAATGTTTTTCATTCTGATAGAGGTCATCCAGTCCTCTTCCTTTAAATTGACCATTTGAGACAGTTGTTACACCGTTTGGGTGGGCAGATATAGCCCAACATTCACCAGTCTTTTCACTAGGAATATCATAGTGGTAGTTGGTTTTCAGGCGTTGACCTCCCCAAATTTTTTCGTGCATTACAGGTGTGAGAAACAAGGGTTCCATGATTTTCTCCTTCATAATAAGAATTCTACTATAAAAGTATAACAGATTTTTCAGAAAAAGTTATAAAATTTTATAAAAAAGTATATATTTTTAAACAAAAGTATATACTTTTTAAAAATCTTGTGTTATAATGAAAGCGTAAACAAATGCAAAGAAAAAATAATGGAGGAGAAATCTATGAAAAAAGCATTGTTTAAATTTGGTGTCACAGCAGCAGCAGCTGCACTTGTTTTAGCGGGATGTGCTAGTGGAGGTGGAAGTAGCCAAAGTGAGGATGGAAATGAAACCATCACCTTTATTAACCACAAGACAGACTGGGAAGGAAATGGCAAATGGGATGAGTACATTGCTAAGTTCAATGAAAAATACCCTGACATCACTGTAGAAGTTCAAACCATCACGGACTATGCTGGTCAGATGAAGACCCGTATGAATTCCAAAGAGTATGGCGATGTTCTAATGATTCCAGGTGATATTCAACCGCAAGATTACGCAACCTTCTTTGAACCGTTGGGAGACAAGGCTGAGTTAGAAAAGACTTATCTCGGTTTGAACGATCGTTCATTTGAAGGAGTCTCATACGGTATTCCGAGTCAGATGAATGCTACTGGTATGGTAGTAAATATGAAGGTATTTGAAGACGCAGGTATAAAAGAGTTTCCTAAAACTCCTGAAAGCTTTCTAGCAGCTTTGAAAACCATCAAGGAAAAGAACAATGATGTAGTTCCACTTTATACCAACTACGCAGCTGGTTGGACGCTATCAAACTGGGACTTTACTCGTGCTGGAGCTGCAGGGGATGTAGATTTTACCAACAAAATGACGTCTGATACTTCGCCATTTGACCAAGAAGATACAATGGGAACAATTTACAAGCTTTTGTATGATGTAGCCAAAGAAGGTTTGATTGAAGCAGATCCAACAACAACTGACTGGGAGCAATCAAAAGTTGATTTAGCAAATGGTAAGATTGCAGTCATGGTCTTGGGTAGCTGGGCCGTTCCACAAATCCAATCAGCAAATCCAGATAATGCATCAAACATTACTTTCCAAGCCTTTCCAATGACTGCATCTGATGGCAAACAATATATGCCAGTTGGTGGAGACTATAACTATGGTATTAGCGTTCATTCAGAACACAAAGAAGCAGCTCGTAAATTCGTAGACTGGATGGTCAACGAATCTGATTATGCCAAAGACAATGGTGGACTTCCAACTGTAAAAGGTGCAGATTATCCAGAAGCATTGCAGGCAAGTAAAGAAGCTGGTGTAGAATTGTTTGAAGAAAATCCAGCACCAGAAGGAAAAGAATCACTCTTCAGCGATATTAATAACCAATCTGAATTGGGTATTGGTACAACTGACCTTGAAAAACAACGCATCATTGATGCTGCAGTAGGGAACTCTTCTGAGACTTACCAAGATATTATGAAGGATTTCAACACTCGTTGGGCAGATGCCATTAAAGCAGTTGCTGGCAACTAAGAATAGTGGTGGGCTGGTTGGAATTCTCTAACTGGCCCGCTAGTTATTTGAGGAGGATCTTATGCTTAAGATGAAAATGAGTCAAGCGGCTGAAAAGCGTCTATTGATTTTCACGTTTACAATTATTCCTGTGCTATTATTGTTAACATTTTCTTATTATCCCTTGGTGAAAATGTTTCAATATAGTTTAACCAATTGGAATGGGTACTCTCCCAATCCGGATTTTGTCGGTTTGGACAATTACAAGACCATTTTAACAAAACCTGCTTATTTTACGGTTTTTAAGACTAGTTTTTATTACTTTATTGCAACTTTCTTCCAGTTGGGAATTGCACTTTTGTTTGCGACAATCTTATCTTTCAAGGTAAAATTTGCTAATTTTTGGAAGGGGATTCTCTTTTTCCCTTATCTTTTAAATGGTGTTGCGATTGGTTTCATCTTCTTGTATTTCTACAAAGGCGGAGGAACCTTGGATACGGTTCTTGAGATGTTAGGCTTGGGGGATCAGATTCAACTTTGGTTGGGAAATCGAGAAATTAATAATATTTCTCTTGCCTTTACCTCTGTTTGGCGCTATACAGGCTTTAATTTCCTTGTTTTCCTTGGTGCCATTCAATCCATCAATCCAGAGATTTATGAAGCGGCAGAAATTGACGGTGCCAATCGTTGGGACCAGTTTATCTATATTATTTTTCCAAGTATCCGAAATATCATCTTTTTGAATATTATTCTTGGTGTTAGTGGCTCACTGAGTGTATTTGACATTCCATACATTATGACAGGTGGTTCAAACGGCACTACAACCTTTGTGATTCAAACAATCGATACAGCCTTTAAGTATAACAAGGTTGGTTTGGCTTCTGCTATGGCCATTATTCTCTTGGTCATTGTCGTAGTAGTGACCTTGGTGCAACGCTATGCTACGCAGGAAAGGAAATAAACGATGAGAAAAGAGAAATTGACAATTGGCAAGGTCTTCCAATACCTTGTCCTCATTCTAGGAGCAGTCGTTGCACTGTTGCCCATCTTGGTTGTGTTTATTGGTTCCTTTAAATCAAACAATGAATTTTTGAGCAGCAATGTCCTCGCTCTTCCTAAAACCTGGGATTTTTCAAACTATAAAACAGCCTTTGTCAATGGACAGATGCTTTTGGGTTTTAAAAATACGCTGATCATTTTTGTGGCTAGTATGATTGGGAAGTTGACCTTGGCATCCATGTTTGCCTATGCAATGAGTCGCTTTGATTTTAAATTGAAGAAAGTGATTCTCGGTCTTTTCATGATTGCTATGTTGATTCCAGGGATTACCAGTCAAGTAGCAACCTTCCAAATCATTAATTCCCTCGGCTTGTTTAACACTATTTGGGCTGTTATCTTGTTGAATTTGGGAACTGATGTGATCTCAGTTTATGTCTTTATGCAGTATTTAGATGAAATTTCAATTTCATTGGATGAATCAGCCTACCTTGATGGAGCAAGTCACTTTGGGATTTTCTGGAGAATTATTCTGCCAAACTTAAAGGCCCCAATTGTGACCATGTTGATTATCAGTGGTGTAGGTGTCTATAATGACTTCTATAGCCCGTTCTTGTATATGCCAGATCGGAATTTGAAAGTGATTTCAACAGCCCTCTTCGCCTTTAAAGGGCCATATGGTACTAACTGGCCAGTCATTCTAGCAGGTGTTATTATTGTTATCTTGCCAATTTTAATTGTATTCTTGTCCCTCCAAAAATACATTTACAATGGGGTGGCTGGTTCTGTTAAGTAGTCAATCATGTGATAGAAAGGAGGACTCATGGAGAAACAATCTCGTTTAATTGCAACCATCAATGGAGTCTATGTCTTGGCTAAAGCCTCAAACTATTTTTGGTGGGGCTTGGTGAGAAGAGGATTCGTTTACGGTTGGTACGGTGCCTTGGCAACTTGTTTGGCACTATATGAAAGTTCACAGCCCTATTATGTGAGTTTGAAAGAAGTGGATTATCTTCCTAAAGAATCCAAAGTTTCAGAGATGCTCATTTCTTCCTTTATGACCTTTGCTTTTCTATTATCCCTGGTCAGCTGGTTTGGTTTGCTTCAAAACTATTCAGACCAGCTCTTGCTAGGCTTTCTTGTGGGAAGTATGTTTTGGCTAGTATTGATGGTTTGGCTTCCCTATTACCAAAGAGTAGCGGGCCCTCATTTTAAAAAGAGTTTAGCAATGAGTTTGTACTTGATTTCTCGCAATCTTAATGATGTGGCTGTGCAAGGCACCATTTTAACTCTTCTATTCTATCTTGCCCTTACAAAACATCTCCTTATCTGGTTTTTCATGCCGGGTATCTATTGTCTGGTCCTTACAAAAATCAGTCAATTAAGAAAGGAAAAAAAGAATGATACGGGTTTATGAACAAGACTTATATTTTCATTTAAAAAATGACCACATTTCCTATATTTTTCGGGTGATGGAAGATACAGGAATACTGGAACATCTCTATTATGGCGCTTCGATTGCTGATTATGATCAGTTCGACTGGCTCTTAGAACGAGAGATTCGGCCTGGAAACAATCTGGTGGCTGGGAAATTATTGACTTCCCTAGAACATATCAAGCAAGAAATGCCCGTTTTTGGAACGACAGATTTTCGTTACCCAGCTCTTGAAATGACCTATCCAGACGGAGACTCTATCAGTCATTTTCGCTATCAAGGATATAAGATTTTTGATGGAAAGGTAGTCCTTGAGCCCCTGCCAGGAACTTTTGGGGAAGCAGAGCAGGTTCAGGTTTTGGAGGTTTATCTGAAGGATGATTATTCGGATGTCTATTTGACCTTGCGCTATGCCATTTACAGAGATTTGCCTGTTATAACACGTCAGGCTATTTTACGAAATGGTGGTCAGCAGGAGTATTCTGTAAAACAACTGGCTAGTCTGAACCTAGACCTCCCCAATGAACAGTATGAGTGGCTTCACCTAGATGGAGCTTGGGCGCGTGAAAATCACCTATCACGTGAAAAAATTCATCGGGGAATTCAACATGTTTCCTCCACGCGTGGAGCTAGTAGCCATGTTCACAATACTTTCCTTGCTATTTGCCAACCGCAAACGACAGAGAGTCAGGGGCAGGTCTATGGCTTTGGTTTGATCTATAGTGGAAATTTCCGTGCCCAAATAGAATTGGATAATTATGACCGACTACGAGTCCAATTAGGCATCAATCCTTTTCAGTTTCAGTGGCAATTGAAACCAAATGAAATGTTTGTTAGTCCTGAAGCTGTCATGGTTTTTAGCGAAAATGGATTGACAGGTATGAGTCAGGCCTTTCATCATCTTTTTAGAGAGCATCTCATTCGGAGTTCTTGGAAAAATAAACCTCGTCCAGTTCTCTTAAATAGCTGGGAGGCAACCTATTTTGATTTTGATGAGAAAAAGATACTTGATATTGCAGAGGCAGCAAGGGAACTAGGAGTAGATTTATTTGTCCTAGATGATGGTTGGTTTGGCAATCGAAAAAGTGATAAGGGTTCCTTGGGGAACTGGGTTGAAAGCCACGAAAAATTACCAAATGGTTTAGCCAGTCTTGGCCAAAAGATTCATGCAATGGGACTTCAATTTGGTTTATGGTTTGAGCCAGAGATGGTTTCAGAAGATACTCCTATATATCGTGAGCATCCTGATTGGATCATTGGACATCCGCAGAAAAATATTTCACAAGGTCGAAACCAATATGTCCTCAATTTTGGGAATCCCAAAGTGGTTGATGAGGTTTATAGGCAGATGGATGCCATCTTGCAGGAGGTTCCGATTGATTATCTGAAACTTGATATGAATCGCTATATATCAGAGGCCTATTCTTCTGACTATTTGCCAGACCAGCAGGGAGAGCTGGCTCATCGCTATATTCTGGGTGTCTATGATTTGTATAATCGCCTAAGCAAGAATTATCCACATATCTTGATTGAATCCTGTGCGGGTGGAGGAGCACGATTTGATGCTGGTATGCTCTATTACAGTCCGCAAATTTGGACTAGCGATGATACAGACGCAATAGAACGATTGGCTATTCAGACCGGAACTTCTATGCTTTACCCACTGTCTAGTATGGGCAGTCATGTTTCAGCAGTTCCCAACCATCAAGTTGCTCGCGTCACATCCCTCGATATGAGAAAGAATGTAGCTTTCTTTGGTATGTTTGGTTATGAATTAAACCCTCTGGCGTTGACCGAAGAGGAAAAAGAAGAAATCAAGCAGCAAATTAAAGAGTATAAATCCCATCAAGGGTTGGTGATGCAGGGAGATTTTTACCGCCTAGAAACAGGCGATAGTAACCGAGTTGCATGGATGGTTGTGAGCCAAGATCAATCAGAGGCTTTAGTTGGGCATTTTCAACTTTTAGCCCAGCCGAATCCGACCTATCAACGCTTGAAATTAAGAGGATTAAAAGCAGATGTTTCTTATAAAGTACAAGAAAAACAGTCTGAGACACTTCGCTTTGGGAGAGATTTGGAAACGATCGGCCTATTATTGAACGAAAATTATCTAGGCCGTGAAGTGGAGTACTGGTCTAGAGTGATGCCAGGCGACTTTTCGTCTAAATTATTTTATTTAAAAATGGTCTAGACAAGAATTCGGTCACGAGTAGGTATATAATAAAGTAAAGCGTTTTCGTATTTTCTGTTTGACAATCAATCCATTACATGAACTGCTGTCTTGGTTTGTTAAGCTGATAATGATTAGAAGGAGGCAATCATGGAAAAGTATAATGTGATTGCAAATGATGTTAGAAGAAAAATTTTAGATGGTATTTATAAAGCTAATGACCAGCTTCCTTTTGAGAAGGATTTGTGTGAGGTTTATGAAGTTAGTAAAATGACGGTTAAGAAAGCCTTGGACATTCTTGTTGCAGAAGGGTTAATTATTAAACGTCGGGGGGCTGGTACGTTTGTCAAAGATTTATCAGTAGAGGATATGGAGAAGATGGTAGTAGGCAGTCAAATGATTGGTACCTCTGCATATTACCCAACTCGTACAGTGACCAGTAAGGTTTTGCATTTTGAAATAATTGCCGCGTCAGAAAAAGTAGCCAATAAGCTCAATATTCCAATTGGTAGTTTTGTTTATGACATTGAACGTGTCCGGATATTAGATGGAAGTCCACTAGTTATGGAAAATACCTTTATGCCTGTTTCAGTCATACCTGATTTAAGGTTGAAAAATGTAGAAGAATCTATCTATGAGTATATTCAAGATACCTTAGGGATGAAAATTCAAAGTGCTCACCGCAATATTACAGTTCGCAAAGCATCTGATTCTGAAGTAACACATTTAGAATTAGAACAAGGAGATCCTGTTGGTATAGTGGAACAAATTGGCTTTTTATCTAACGGGACAACCTTTGAGTATTCTATCAGTACCCATCGCTATGATACCTTCAGTATTGAAATGATGATTCGACAAGATTAGGAGAACATATGGCTTTACTAGTTTGTGATATGGGAGGAACTGCTGTGAAAGTTGCCCTCTACAATCAGGGGCAACTCTCCCATCAGTCTTCTTTTCCAACTCCAGACAGTTGGGAAGATATGAAAATTGAATTAAAAAAATTACAAGAAAGATTTTCAGCAAATCAGTTGACAGGAGTGGCTTTTTCCAGTCCCGGTTCTGTCAATACGGAAGAGGGAGTCATTTATGGCAAGAGTGCCATTCCCTATATACACCGTTTTCCTATTCAAAAGGAGTTGAGTGACTTATTTGGACTACCTGTTTCGATTGAAAATGATGCCAACTGTGCAGCTTTGGCAGAATTGCATCTTGGAGTAGCCAAGGATAGCGCATCATCTATCTTCTTCATCATTGGTTCTGGAGTAGGTGGAGCTGTTGCCCAGGGGAATTCCTTACTAAAAGGGGAAAATCTCTTTGGTGGGGAATTTGGTTATATGATCCTCCAGGATGGTATGACCTTGAGTCACCTAGTCAGTCCTGTTCACGTGGCAAACCGTTTTGCGCAGGCAGAAGGCATAGCTGAATCTTTCTCAGGAAAAGATTTGTTTTCTCTGGCTGACCAAGGACATGAAAAGGCCAGACAGGTAGTGGAAGGCATCTATCAGAGTCTAGCTATCGGAATTTACAATGTGTTGATGACTGTAAATCCAGAACTTGTTGCAATTGGTGGAGGCATTTCCGTTCGGGAAGAATTGGTAGAGGAAGTCAGAAAGCGCCTAGACCAGATTATTTTAGAGGCGGATGCTACAGATTTGACATTCAAACTGGAAGCTTGCCAATACCGAAATGATGCCAACTTACTTGGCGCAGCTGCCCATTTTGTGAGCCAATATGGAGAATAAATATGAAGCTATACAAGGATGATACCATCGTCTTTTTCGGAGACTCAATTACAGAGTGGGGGCGAGATAAGAATGATGCAGGAAGCTTGGGACATGGTTATGTTAATCACGTTGCAGGCCAATTAGCCGCTCGGTATCCACAAGCCCGTTTTTCTTTCTATAACAGGGGAATTGGTGGAAACAAGGTTGCAGATTTGAATGCCCGTATTTATGAATGTCTTGACCTTAACCCGACAGCCATCTTACTCATGGTGGGAATCAATGACGTTTGGCATACTGTTGGCCTAGAATCATTTGGAAGTCATGCAGAGCAGGAAAGGTTTGAACAGGAGTATCGCAAACTACTGACGAGTTTGAAAAAGGCAGGAGTAGAACGAATCCTGGTTATGGAGCCCTTTGTCCTGCCTTATCCCTTGGATAGACGGGAATGGCGAGTTGATTTAGATTCTAAAATTCAGATTGTGCGACGCTTGGTTCAGGAATTTGATTTGGAACTAGTTCCCTTAGATGGACTACTAAATGAACAAGCCATTCTCCACTCTGCACAGTACTTGACAGGTGAAGATGGTGTCCATCCGACACTAGCAGGTGCAGCGTTTATTGGGAATGAGGTTCTCAAACGTTTGCAGGTGGAGGTATAGGATGAGAACGAAAGATGCTCTAACACTTTGGGGTGACTATGGTGGTAGTCAATCAAAACCAAAAGATTTTGATGCATTCTGGGAAAGAGCTTTGAATGGGGTTGATGAAAAAGGTCTAGACTATCAGTTGAGACCAGTCTCTTTTAAAAGTCCGCTTGCAGATTGTTTTGAACTTGTTTTTTCAGCTTTGGACGGCTCTAGGATTGTCTGTCAAATTTTGAAACCCAAGGGAGCAATAGAGAAATATCCAGTCATCTTTCAATTTCACGGCTATCACACCAATGTCGGAGACTGGTCTGATAAATTGACTCTGGTTTCCTTGGGCTATATGGTTGTAGCTATGGATGTTCCTGGACAGGGTGGCGCTTCTCAGGATTCTAGCCAGACAAAGGGAGGAACTCTCAAAGGACATTTACTCAGAGGAGTGGAGGAAGGTCCGGAGAATTTATTTTATAAGCGGGTCTACCAAGCCATTTATCAGCTTACTCAGATTGTGAAATCGATGCCTGAGGTTGACAGTAAACGTATGTATAGTTATGGCGTTTCCCAAGGAGGGGCATTAGCCTTGGTTTGTGCCAGTCTTTGTCCGCAGGTAAAGGCCAGCTTTGTCCAATATCCATTTCTCAGTGACTTTAGAGAAGCCTATGGACTACAAGCAGAACAATCAGCCTATGAAGAAATCCCTTATTATTTCCGATTTCGAGATCCGTTACATGAAACGGAAGAAGCGGTATTTAGTGCCCTGGATTACATTGACATCCAATACTTGGTGTCACGGGTTCAAGCCAAAGTCTTGTGGGGTATGGCTCTAGAAGATCGAATCTGCCACCCCAAAACGCAATTTGCGGTCTATAATCAATTACAATCAGAAAAAGAATTACTCTTTTATCCAGAATTTGGACATGAGTATTTACCGAAATTTAACGATATGATGCATCAACGATTATGTGCAGAAGGAGAAGATGATGAAAGAATTTCCAGCTAATTTTTGGTGGGGAGCAGCCACATCTGGTCCCCAAAGCGAAGGGCGTTTTGCTAAAAAACACGCCAATATGTTTGACTACTGGTATGAGATAGAGCCAGAAGTTTTCTACAATCAAGTTGGTCCCGATACGGCGTCTAACTTTTACAACAG
The DNA here is from genome assembly GCF_043674095.1 of Streptococcus sp. A25. Taxonomy (NCBI): domain Bacteria; kingdom Bacillati; phylum Bacillota; class Bacilli; order Lactobacillales; family Streptococcaceae; genus Streptococcus; species Streptococcus sp. A25. The sequence goes on along the minus strand of NZ_JBIMJO010000018.1, from coordinate 41,026 downwards.
TTTTCGTGAAGATATTGCTCTCATGAAAGAGGTTGGTCTCAACAGTGTGCGGACCTCTATCCAATGGACGCGTTTGATTGATGATTTGGAAACCAATACGGTCAATCAGGATGCGATTGCTTTCTACAATCAAGTGATTGATTGTTTCATTGAAAATGGTATTCGCCCAGTGATGAACTTACACCATTTTGACTTGCCAGTTGAGCTCTATCACAAGTACGGTGGCTGGGAGTCTCGTCATGTGGTGGACCTCTATGTTGGCTTTGCGGAGCAGGCCTTCAAACACTTCGGTGACCGTGTCAAAGAATGGACAACTCATAATGAGCCAATGGTCGTTGTGGATGGAGAGTACCTTTATCAATTCCATTATCCTAAAATAGTGGATGGGAAAAAAGCTGTTCAGGTAGCCTATCATCTCAACCTTGCCTCTGCCAAAGCCATTTCCAAATTCCGTGAGTTAGGCTTGGATAAGGATGGCGGACGCATTGGTACAGTCTTGAACTTGACGCCAACCTATGCAGCCTCAGAAGCGCCAGCTGACCAAGAAGCAGCTAAATTTGCTGAACTCTGGAACAATAAGATGTTCTTGGAACCAGCTATCTACGGACATTTTCCAGCAGAACTAGAGGAAGTCTTGAGACGCGACAAGGTTATCTGGCAAACAGAATCTGAAGATGCTGCTATTTTCAAGAACAACACTGTGGATTTCCTTGGGGTCAACTTCTACCATCCAAACCGTGTGAAGGCGCCAGACATCGCTCCAAATTCTGTAGGTGACTGGATGCCTACCCGCTATTATGACCATTATGACATGCCTGGACGTCGGATGAATATTGATAAGGGCTGGGAAATCTATCCTGAAGCCATGTATGATATTGCCATCAATATTCGTGACAATTACAAGAATATTCCATGGTTTGTTTCTGAAAATGGTATGGGAGTTTCACGAGAAGAACGGTTCTTGGATGAGAGTGGTCAGATTCAAGATGACTATCGGATTGATTTTATCCGTGAGCATCTGGAATTTCTTCATAAGGGAATCCAAGAAGGTTCTAATTGCTTTGGTTATCACCTCTGGACACCGATTGATTGCTGGTCATGGACCAATGCTTATCGCAATCGCTATGGATTTATCTCAAATAATATCCATACGCAGGTGAAAACCATTAAAAAATCAGGTGAGTGGTTTAAAACTGTTGCTGGTCAAAATGGATTGAACTAAGAAGCTGCTGGAACACCTTGTGCAAAGGACATCAGGTCCTTTAAGTGTGAAAAGTAGTGCTTTGCCATGGGAGGTTTGACCTCCCGATGACATCGGTTCATTTTTTGATGGAGAGCGGTTTTACAATAATCGCTCTTTTTTGCGGTCAATTTTTGGAAAAAATAGATAAAAAGGAGTCTAAAATGGGAAACAGACTGACGAAATCAAGTGTTTTAGCAGGTGTTTTGGTGGCTAGTTGTATGTTGGGAGGGCATGCTGTTATGGCGGAAGAAACAAGTTCGGACCCTATTCTTTCAACAGAAGTTATTCCTTCACCAGTAGGGGAACTTTCTGTCGACACAGAAATGAAAGCGGTTCCCGATGAAAACTCTGAAATCAAAGTCTCAGATGAAAATACGGAAACACAAGCTACATCTGCTCCACAAATTGTTGAAGTAAAGACTGATGAGCCTAGTAGTGAAGAAACAGGAGTTGTAACAGAGATTCAGTCAGAGACAACAGAGGAGGTTGTAGCTACTGAAGGGGTGGAGACTGAAAGTACAAGAGATAGTGTGGTTCTCAATATGGTTGATGAGAAGGCCAGTCAGGAGACCAAGGAATTACTGGACTATCTCAAGGAAAAGGCGGCCAGTCCAGACATCTTGTTTGGACAACAGCATGCCCTTGATGAAGGAGTGAGCTTGACCAGTGAAGGCAGTCGAGCAGGCTCGACTGAATCTGAGGTAAAAAATGCTGTTGGGGATTATCCTGCAATTTTTGGTTGGGATACGCTATCTCTAGACGGTCATGAAAAGCCTGGCGTGGCAGGGGATCCTGAACAAAGCTTGAACAATGTCATCGAATCCATGAAAACTGCTCACAAACTAGGAGGGGCAGTCGTTCTCAGTATGCACCCCTATAATTTTGTGACGGGTGGAAATTTCAATGATAGCTCTGGCAATGTCGTGTCTGAAATTCTACCAGGTGGTACGAAAAACACAGAGTTTAATCAATGGTTGGATCGAATTGCCAGTCTGGCTGAGGGATTAAAGGATGATGAAGGTAAGGATACTCCACTTATTTTTCGTCCCTTCCACGAGCAGAATGGTTCTTGGTTCTGGTGGGGTGCCAGCACAACCAAACCCGACCAATACAAGGCTCTTTATCGCTACACTGTTGAGTATCTTCGTGACCAGAAAAATATTCATAATATCCTCTATGTATATTCGCCAAATACAGCTACACCTGGGGACCAAGAACGTTATTTAGAGACCTATCCTGGTGATGCTTATGTGGACATTTTAGGAATAGATTCCTATGATTCAAAAGACAATGCAGGGTCAGAACAATTCCTTTCAGGCTTGGTGAAAGACCTCTCCATGATAGTGGACTTAGCAGAACAAAAAGGGAAAGTAGCAGCCTTGACAGAATTTGGCTATAGCGCCCAAGGTCTCAATAAAACCGGCAATACCTTAGATTGGTATAGCCGCATCTTTAACACCATTCAATCTGACCAAAAGGCCTCTAAAATTGCCTACATGCTGACTTGGGCAAATTTTGGTCTGCCTAATAACCTCTACGTTCCTTATCGTGATGTCAATGGTAGCCTTGGTGGAGACCATGAATTATTGCCAGACTTTGAAAGATTTTATCAGTATGCCAATACTGTATTTGCCAAGGAAGTGGGCCAAATTTATGGAAAGGGTAAGAATTTCCAAACAAGTCCCGTAACTAATTCAGCCTATCTGATCCGTCCAGCAAATGGGGATATTATTGGTCAGCAAGAGGTCACTATTGTTGTCAAGCCAAGTCAGGAGGATGATGCCGTATCTGTGACAATTGGCGACCAAATTTATCAGCTTTCCAAGGAAGGTCAGTATTTTACAGCAACTATTACACTTCCGGTTGAGTTAGACAATCAAGTCTTGATTGCAACCATCCTATACACCAGTAAGGGACAGGAAACCAAGCAGGAGCAAGTAAAACTATATACTCGTTTCACGCAGAACACAGAATCCCCCCTTATAGTTGATACTTTTGAGCAATATTTTGGAGACAATAGTTTACTGCACCAAGCTTACTCATCGAACGGGGATAAGATTCAAATTAGCTTATCTGAAAACCAAAAGCAAGAAGGCAAATATGGCATGGTCTATGACTATGAAGTTGGAGATAAAGGCTATGCTGGACGCCAAATTTCCTTTGAAAAAAATTGGCAAGGAGCCAACGCTTTAAGTTTCTGGCTCAAACATAGCGGTTATCCTCAACACTTGACTGTCCAAATACGCATTGGCAATGTCAGCTATGAGAAAAATATTGCCTTGAACGAAGCATTCGAAGGTCTCGTCAGCTTGCCACTCGCTGAATTTCTACCAGCTGCTTGGGAAGGCAATCAAAGTGCACGCATTGATCAAGTTGGATTAGGCCAAGTAACCCAATTCGCCTTATATTTGGGAGGCGAAAAAGGGACTGGTACTCTTTACGTCGATGATATTCAAGCAGTCACTAGAGAAGATTTACCTGAAATCGTGGACAAATATGAGCCAGAAGTAGCAACTTATCAACCGACGATTTATCGCTTTGATGAGGGAGTTGAAAAATGGAACGGTACTGATTTGAAGACAGAAGCTGGACAGCTTGTTGCCACTATTTCTGGTGAAAAAGATCAGAAAACAGAAATCAATCTCCAAGCCAATCAAGACCTATCCAACTATAATTGGTATGTTGTTAAACTAAAAACAAGTTCTCCTGTTCAAGCCAAACTCTACGTCAAAGTTGGTGATAGTTGGCAATGGCTTAATAATGAAATGGCAATAGTTAATGACCAGTGGACGGATTTACGATTCGATTTGTCAGAGATTGCGGAGCGTTTTAATACACGTGAAATTGGTATTGAGTTCTTGGGGCAAGGTAGTGAAGGGCCAATTCAAGTACAGATTGACAAGATTGCTATAATAAAAGACCTTGCTGAGTTAGAAGACAAGGGGAACGAGGAAAGTTTAGAAGAAGAACCATCTGCAGACGGTGCACCAAGTTCACCTGTAGAAAAAGAAGAACAAAGTAAGGATGGAAATCCAATACGAGAAGATTCAAATGGGGACCAATCAGTTGAAACGCCACTAAACTCAATGATAGAAGAGGTACAGAATAAAATGCATGAATCAGTCCCAATTGAGCAAGTGAATCCCCAAAAAAATGAAACGAAACATCAATCACCGATCCCTTGTGGTCACATTTTACAAACTAGAAGTCGGCTAGATGTTAGGGCAGATATGACAGAACAAACTTCTGAGATAGCTTCTAAATCCTTACCACAGACAGGTGATGGCAGCGGTTTATCCTTTATAGTGTTAGGTCTAGGACTCTTGTCAGCAGTTCGATGTTTTAAATTGAAAAAATGAAATTAATACTCATCTCCTAAAATAGCTTGGAGCAAGACTCTCCTTAATTCAAAAAACCACTGACTTATAATGAGCCAGTGGGTTTATTACTTATCCGAATCAAAATCTTATTTCAAAAAAGGTAGTGATTCGACTGATTTGTACTGTAATATAGTGAAAGTTCATCTTTCAAAAATCGCATTAAATCAAGGGTTCTACCGTCTATTGACGTGTAGTGAATCTCTATTTGTCTTCAGTAAAAGTTCAGTAGATAATATTAATAAAAAAAAATCACAGACTTAGTTCGGTTTGTTGCTAATAGACGATGAAAAAATAAATCCGTTCAACCATTTGTTCAACCTTTTATTTTTTACATATACTCAGTAAATGATAATATCTTGATAATATCCAATTTTTAATATTAATTTTAACTCAATTTAACCTGAATTTTCCTGCAGGGGAGATAGATACGACTTGAGAAACGTTGTCAAATCAGCGTTTCTTTTTGAATTTTTGAGAAAGAAAAAGCCTACTAATCAGACTTTTCTATCTATTCAATGAATTTGTTGCCCGTAGATGGTTTGTTTACGGTTGAGGAAATAAGCGACTCCGAGCACAGGCAGGGCATATGGAAGAATGGCAGAACCGAACACCTCGTAGCTAATCAAAATAGGAGCAAGGAGTGTATTGGTCGCGGTGCCAAATACAGCACAATAACCTAGTGCAGCAACCAATTCTGGTGGGAGACCAAGCCACTGTGCCAAAACAAGTCCTGCACTTGCACCGATGGCAAAGAGTGGGGTGACTTCACCGCCTTGGAAACCTGCAATTAAGCACAAGCAGGTAAAGACCAACTTGAGTAGCCAGTCATAAGCAAAAATTGTATTTCCAGATAGACTAGCCTCAATTAAATTAGTCCCCAAACCAGAATAGCGACCGAGGTGTGCTAAATAGAGAAAGAGCGAGAGTAACAAGCCCAGTGCAAGCATTCTCCAGTAAGGATTGGGAAGAAAAGTAGATATTTCTGCTTTGGCATGTGTGAGGATCCAAGCGAAGCAGTTACCGATCAGTCCGAGACAGATGGCCACTAACATCCACTTGAATAGATCTTCAAATTGGAAGGGAAAAGCTGACAGGGAATGGCTGAATTTTTCCAAGCCTAGCCAATGTGAGGTAGAAGAGGCGATGATAGCAGCAAGGAGACAGTAAGGCAGGGCAACCCAAGAAATGCTCCCGACCACCAAGACCTCGACAGCAAATAAACTAGCAGCCAAAGGCGTTTGAAAGAGCCCAGCAAAGCCAGCAGCCATCCCAATTTGCGTCATAGTGTCTTTAGGAAGTGCGCTTTTCCAGAGCTTACCCAGCCAGTGCGATATGCTGGCACCCAATTGAACAGCGACCCCCTCGCGTCCTACTGATGCGCCAACCAGATGTCCCAGCCAAGTGGTTGTGGTAATCAGTGGGATTAGAATAGGGGAAATAGTGGTGTCTTGTCCTTGTCCTGACTGAAACACCAAATTCATCCCAGCTTGGACGGATTTCCCCCATTTTTGATAGACAAAGATGATGAGAAGTCCGGCAAGACTGAGTAAGGGAATGAGGTAGGAGAAGTAATCGGTACGGATAGTGCCTATAGCCAACAAGACTCTGCCAAAAATTGTTTCAATCACTCCTGCGGCGAGACCAATGATAAGGGAAAAGAGACTGAGCTGTCCAGTGCGTGAAATTTTGTTATTCATAGTCAGCCAATTTTTCCGCCTGGTAGGCCCTGGACCGGGCCATAATGTCGCTGAAGGTCGCGACAATGGCAGAGCGGTAAGCTGGATTTTCCACCAGGCTACCGACTCTATCTAGAACAGCTTGTTCGCGGCTGGCATCCAGGACTGGCTTTCCAGTCGCACGTTTGTAGGCTGTGACCTGATCAACAAGTTCCATTCGTTTTTCCAGTAAGCTGACAAGTTGGCAGTCCAAGTCGTTAATGTCTTTTCGAATGTCTTCTAATAGCATCCCATTCTCCTTTAAGAAAACCAGTAACACCTGTTACTGGTTGAGTTTGTAAACAAAGTCTCTTTTCGGACTTTCCTGAGGTGATGTCGGACGGTAGCGACTTCCTTCGGAATTCCATACCTAGTCATTGAGCCTAAGGTCTCAATGACTCCGAACGCTAGAAACGACAACGTTTCTAGCGTTTTCATCACAGCAGAAAGTCCCGACTTAAGGCTCACTCTGCTCGCGAAATAAACTTAATTTTTATTTTTCTTAGCAGAGCTACTCAGTTTATTTATCCAGAGTTTAGTTTGTCTACGTTCTGAACCAGTAACACCTGTTACTGGTTATTTTGTTCTGCATCTTAATCTAATTTTGCGGCTAAATCGCTGGCAAATTTTTCCAAGTTAACGATGTCTTCGTCTTCAGCAGCCAGGTCTACCTTGACATTTTCAGCACCTTTGACCGCACCACGTGACCCCAACATAGTGTCGAAATCATCTACCGCACTACAGAAATCATCATAGAAGGTATCGCCAGAACCACAGACACCGTAAACCTTACCAGTCAAGTCCAGGTCAGCTAGGTCAGCGTAGAAATCAATGATTTCATCTGGCAATTCACCGTCGCCACCATAAGAATAAGTATAGGTCGCAACGACAATTAAGTCAGCATCTAGGATTTCTTCCGTCTCAATTGTGGTACATTCATGAACCTGTACCTCCAAACCTAATTCCTCTAGTTTGCTAGCTACGATATCCGCAATTTCTTCTGTGTTACCAGTCATACTAGCGTAAACAATTTTTGCTAGTGCCATAATTTCCTCCAAGTTACATAGTAATCCCATTATACCACACTCCCTTATTTTTCAAAAGGGGGAGATTGTGCTAAAATATTGGGAAAGGAGTTGCTATGACTATTACTACAGATATTTTAGAAACCATTAAGAAGTACGACACTATTATCATTCACCGTCACCAGCGGCCAGACCCAGATGCCATTGGTAGTCAGGTGGGTTTGAAGAAATTATTGCAGGCCAATTTTCCTGAAAAAAACGTCAAGGCGACAGGTGTGGATGAACCCACCCTGGCTTGGCTGGCTAGCATGGACTCAGTCGCAGATGAGGAGTATCACGGAGCCTTGGTCATCGTGACAGACACGGCCAATACGCCGCGAGTGGATGATAATCGCTATACCACTGGGGATTTTCTCATCAAAATCGACCACCACCCAAACGAAGAGCCTTACGGTGACCTGCTCTGGGTCAACACAGCTGCCAGCTCTTGTAGCGAAATGATTACGGAGTTTGCTCTGGGCAACAACCTCAAACTAGACGGGGAAATCGCCCGCCTGCTTTACGCAGGGATTGTCGGAGATACGGGTCGTTTCCTTTACCCTGCGACGACTGCTCGCACCTTTGAAATTGTGGCCCGCCTGCGTCAGGAGGACTTTGATTTTACCAGGATGAGCCGCCAAATGGACACCATTGACTACAAGATTGCCAAGCTGACAGGCTATGTCTACGACAATTTAGAGGTGGATGAACATGGTGCTGCTCGGGTGACCTTGACCCGCGCTACTCTTGAAAAATACGGCGTGACAGATGCGGAAACCTCCTTTATCGTTGGCGCTCCGGGTCGTGTCGGTGATGTCCAGTCCTGGGGGATTTTTGTGGAACAAGCCGATGGTAACTACCGTGTCCGTCTCCGCAGCAAGTATATTCCTATTTCGGCTATTGCCCAGCGGCATGACGGCGGGGGGCATCCATTAGCCAGCGGTGCTAATTCCTATTCCCTAGCCGAAAATGAAGCCATTTATCAAGAAATCCAGCAGGTTGTCCGAGATGCAAGCAAGTAGCAGAAGCGTCCGTCTCATGGGGACGGTCATTGAAACCAAGATTTGGCATGAGAATCCTGAGCCAATTTTAGACCAGGTGGAAAACCTCCTTATTCTGTACAAGGACCGTTTTTCAGCCAATGACCTGACTTCGGAACTCATGGAAGTCAATCTCAATGCAGGTGTACAGGCGGTTCCTGTTGCAGAGGATTTGTACGAACTGATCAAGCTGGGCAAGGAACACAGCCTGGCTGACAAGAGTTTTCTCAATATCACCATTGGTCCGCTGGTCCAGACCTGGCGGATTGGTTTTTCCGATGCCAAGCTGCCTAGTCAGGAAGAAATTGATGAAAAGCTGGCTATCATTGACCCAGCTGATATTGAATTGGACGATGAGGACATGCTGGTCTATCTGAAAAAAGAGGGCATGGCCATTGACCTGGGAGCCTTAGCCAAGGGCTATGTGGCAGACCGCATCGTCGAATTTTTAGAGCGAATGGGTGTGACTGCTGGCTTGATTAACCTGGGTGGCAATGTAAAGACATTTGGACAGGCACCTCATAATCCTGATGGTAACTGGCTAATCGGTATTCAGGATCCTGGAAAAGAACGAGGGCAGAACATCTTGGTTCTGCAAATCATTCAAGAATCGGTGGTCACCTCTGGCATTTACGAAAGGAGCCTAACGGTTGAAGGCAAGACCTATCACCATATCCTCAGTCCGCAGACAGGCTATCCCATTGCCTCTGAACTGGCCAGTATTTCCATTGTCTCCAAGCGGTCGGTCGATGGCGAGATTTGGACCACACGTCTCTTTGGTCAGTCCATGGCTGAGATTTATAGGACGGTTTGCCAGACGGAGGGTATTGAGGCTGTGCTGATTGGCCTGGATGGCAAGGTTTTTGTGACGCCGGGATTGGTGGACAGGGTTGTGGCTAGGAAACAGCATTTGTCAGACGGTTTGGCCAGCCCTTCAAGAGGCGGTTTTGGGGCGCGTGTGACTTCGGATGTGGCCTCCGGAGCCTCTGCTTTGTAAAATGTTGAGAAAATAGGGGAAAAGACTTGCAAGTCTGCCTAACTTTTGGTAAACTTAAATGGTTATAATCTATGGCTCGGAAAGAGACCATGGCAGAAAGGAATTTTTATAATGAAAAAAGATATCCATCCAGAATATCGCACTGTTGTCTTCATGGACACAACTACTGGTTACAAGTTCCTTAGCGGTTCTACTAAGAACTCTAATGAAACTGTTGAGTTTGAAGGTGAAACTTACCCATTGATTCGTGTGGAAATTTCATCAGATTCACACCCATTCTATACTGGACGTCAAAAATTCACTCAAGCAGACGGCCGCGTGGACAAGTTCAACAAAAAATACGGTCTCAAAGACGCAAACGCTGCGAACTAAGAGAAACATTGATTTTAAGCCTTTTCCGAGTTTCGGAGAGGGCTTTTTTGTGCGCGTGATTGCCATTTTGATTGCTCTAGACTGTAGTTAGCCAGCCGCATCTGCGATTTTTGATAGGAATCTTGGGTTTGATAAAATACGGTGCGTTATTTTCTGCTATAATAGTAGAAGATTAGATTTAGAAAGCAGGAGACATGAGCACTCGAAAGATTGATTTAGATAATCGGATTGATTACGGTCTGATATTACCTGTATTTTTACTATTGTTGATAGGTATCTTATCCCTCTATATCGCCGTTAGCATTGATTTTCCGGAAAAACTGGTGCGGATAGTCGGCCAGCAGCTGCTGTGGATTGCCTTAGGTATCGGTTTAGCCTTCCTAGTTATGTTCTTTTCCAATAAGTTTTTATGGAAAATGGCTCCGCTTCTTTACATGTTGGGACTGGGATTGATGATTTTGCCTCTCTATTATTTTAGTCCAGAGCTGGTTGCCTCTACAGGGGCTAAAAACTGGGTAACGGTCAGTGATATGACACTGTTTCAACCGTCGGAATTCATGAAGATTTCCTACATTGTCATGTCAGCCAGATTGATTGTCAACTTTCAACAGCGGAATCCAGTGCGGCAGTTAAAGGAAGATTTTCGTCTGATTGCCTTTCTGACCCTCTTGACCTTGCCAGTCCTTGGCTTGCTTTATCTACAGCGAGATTTGGGGACTTCCTTGGTTTTCGTGGCCATATACGGTGGCATGTTGCTCCTGTCGGGAATTTCCTGGAAAATTTTATTACCAGCTGTCTTGACAGCTGTCGTCTTGGTCGGAGTTTTTCTGATGATATTCATCAGTCCTGGTGGGCGATCCTTCCTTCATAATCTGGGGATGGACACCTATCAAATCAACCGAATTTTGGGCTGGCTAGATCCCTTTGAAAATGCCCAATCAACGACCTATCAGCAAGCCCAAAGCTTGATTGCGATTGGCAGTGGCGGTCTGACGGGTATCGGGATCAATAAAACCAATCTGCTGATTCCTGTTCGCGAAAGTGACATGATTTTCACAGTTATTGCAGAAGATTTTGGATTTATCGGAGCCTCGGTGGTCATTGCGCTCTATCTGCTCTTGATCTATCGCATGTTGAAAATAACTGTCGAGTCCAACAATCGTTTTTACACCTATATTTCGACAGGTTTCATTGTCATGTTGCTCTTTCACGTCTTTGAAAATATCGGTGCAGCAACAGGTATCTTGCCTCTGACCGGGATTCCCTTGCCTTTCATATCTCAGGGTGGGTCTTCTATGGTTTCCAACTTGATTGGCATTGGCCTGATATTGTCCATGAGTTACCAATTTACCTTGTTTGACGAGGCTCAGACTCGCCAAGCATCATCCTATAAGAAAATCACGATAAAGCGTGTAGAAAGAAGGGAAAAATGAAAAAAGTAGCGGTTTTATTTGCAGAAGGTTTTGAAGAAATCGAAGCCCTGACACCGGTTGATGTCCTTCGTCGGGCCAATATGGATTGCCAGATGGTTGGCTTGACCAGCCAGACGGTGACAGGTTCTCATGGGATTCCTGTTCAGACTGATTCTGTCTTTGATGGCGATTTGTCAGCCTATGATTTGATTGTCCTGCCAGGCGGTATGCCAGGGGCGACCAATCTACGTGACAAATCTGGTTTGATTGAGGAATTGAAAACTCAAGCTGCGGCTGGTAAATTTGTGGCAGCAATCTGTGCTGCACCCATTGTTTTAGAGAGAGCAGAGCTTCTCAAGGACCGTCATTTTACCTGCTATCCAGGCATGGAAGAGCAGATTGCCTCAGGTATTCACCAGACGGATGAGGTGGTTGTCGATGGCAATATCGTGACCAGTCGAGGTGCCGGAACCAGTCTGCCATTTGCCTATAAACTTGTTGAGTTGCTGGGTGGTGACGGTCAAGCACTTGCGCAGACCATGGTTTATCAACAGGGCTAGTTAAGAAAGCAAAGGAGTAAACTATGTCAAATTTGAAAGAACAAGTTGGGATTAAGGCAGCTGAATTTGTCACGGACGGGATGATTGTGGGCCTGGGAACAGGATCGACTGCCTATTATTTCGTCCAGGAAATCGGTCGCCGGGTACAGGAAGAAGGCCTGGACATCATCGGTGTGACGACTTCGCATGCCACAGCGAAACACGCTGCTTCACTGGGAATTCCTCTGAAGAATATTGATGAGGTGGATTATGTTGACTTGACGGTGGACGGAGCAGATGAAGTAGACGGAGCTTTTAACGGCATCAAGGGTGGCGGTGCAGCCCTGCTCATGGAAAAGGTCGTTGCCAGCTATTCCAAGGACTCTATCTGGATTGTCGATGAAAGCAAGCTAGTGGAAACACTCGGAGCCTTCAAACTGCCGGTTGAAGTGGTTCAATACGGTTCTGAAAATCTTTTCCGACTGTTTGAGAAGAAGGGCTATCGTCCAAGTTTCCGTATGAAGGACGGCCAGAAATTGGTGACCGATATGCAGAATTTTATCATTGATCTGGATTTGCAACGAATTTTGGATACGCTTGCTTTGGCCAATGAACTGGACCACACAGTTGGAGTAGTAGAGCACGGTCTCTTCATTAACTTGATTTCAAGAGTCATCGTGGGAACAGCAGAAGGTCCTAAAATCCTTACTAAAGAATAGTTGAAAACGCTTCTCATTTTTTTATAAAATGAGAGCTTTTTTATGTTATAATTAAAAGACGAACGTTTATTTTAAAAAAAAGGAGAGCAATATGCCTAAATTTAAACGTATTCATCTGATTGTCCTGGATTCTGTGGGAATCGGTGCGGCGCCAGATGCCAACAACTTTACCAATGCAGGCGTTCCAGACGGTGCCTCAGACACCTTGGGACACATTTCAAAAACAGTCGGCTTGGATGTGCCAAATATGGCTAAACTGGGTCTCGGCAATATCCCTCGTGAAACACCTCTGAAAACAGTTCCTGCCGAGGAAAATCCGACAGGTTATGCGACAAAATTGGAAGAAGTATCACTTGGTAAGGATACCATGACGGGTCACTGGGAAATCATGGGCCTCAACATTACCGAACCTTTCGATACCTTCTGGAATGGTTTCCCTGAGGAAATTTTGACCAAAATAGAAGAATTTTCAGGTCGTAAGGTCATCCGCGAGGCCAATAAACCTTACTCTGGAACGGCTGTGATTGATGATTTTGGTCCTCGTCAAATGGAAACTGGGGAGCTCATCATTTACACCTCCGCAGACCCTGTTCTTCAGATTGCAGCTCATGAGGACATTATTCCGCTTGAGGAGCTCTATCGTATCTGTGAGTACGCGCGTTCTATTACCTTAGAACGTCCAGTCCTTCTGGGTCGTATCATTGCCCGTCCTTATGTTGGTGAGCCTGGTAACTTTACCCGCACGGCCAACCGCCACGACTATGCCGTTTCTCCATTTGAGCCAACTGTTCTCAATAAACTGGCAGATGCTGGTATCTCGACCTACTCTGTTGGTAAAATTAGCGATATTTTCAACGCCTCAGGCATTACCAACGACATGGGCCACAACAAAAATAACAACCACGGTGTTGATACCCTCTTGACAACCATGGGTCTGTCTGAGTTTGAGACAGGATTCTCCTTCACCAATCTGGTGGATTTTGATGCCAACTTTGGTCACCGCCGTGATGCCAAGGGCTACCGTGATTGCTTGCATGAGTTTGATGCTCGCTTGCCAGAGATTATGGCTGCCATGCGTGAGGACGACCTGCTCCTCATCACAGCTGACCATGGGAATGACCCGACCTATGTCGGTACGGACCATACTCGTGAGTACATTCCGCTCTTGGCTTACAGTCCCTCCTTTACTGGCAACGGCTTGATTCCACAGGGACATTTTGCGGATATTTCGGCGACCATTGCTGAAAACTTTGGTGTGGACAAAGCCATGATTGGTGAGTCATTCTTGGATAAATTAGTCTAATGGAAAAAGTAACCGTTTATTACAATCCCGATTGTAGCAAGTGCAAGAAATTGCGGGTCCTTCTCGCTCATCAAGATCTGGAAGTGACCTGGGTTAATTATCTGGAAAATCCCCTGTCCAAGGCAGATTTGGAAAGAATTTTGGCTAAAATGGATGCCCAGCCTTCCCAGCTTATCCGCCTGGCACAGGACGATTTTGAAGGAAAATCCGAGCCAGAAATTCTGGAACTCATGGTAGCTGAACCCAGTCTTGTCAACAGACCCATTGTCGAGCGAGAAAGTACCGCTTTTCTCTGCAGACCGCTGGACGTAATCGTAGAAAAAATGCCAGAATACGACTGGTCAAGATATTTGTAAAAGGAGAAATTATGACACTATTAGAAAAAATCAATGAAACAAAGGCTTTTTTAGAAGAAAAAGGCTTGATTAAGCCAGAATTCGGCTTGATTTTGGGCTCAGGTTTGGGCGAATTAGCGGAAGAAGTAGAAAATGCTATTGTTATCGACTATGCTGACATTCCAAATTGGGGCAAGTCAACAGTTGTAGGCCACGCTGGTAAGTTGGTTTATGGAGATTTGGCAGGTCGCAAGGTTTTGGCGTTGCAAGGTCGTTTCCATTTCTACGAAGGCAATCCAATGGAAGTTGTGACCTTCCCAGTCCGTGTTATGAAAGCTCTTGGTTGTGAAGGTGTGATTGTTACCAATGCCGCAGGAGGTATCGGCTACGGTCCAGGTACCCTTATGGCCATTACAGACCACATCAACATGACTGGTCAAAACCCATTGATTGGTGAAAACTTGGAAGAATTTGGTCCACGTTTCCCAGATATGTCCAATGCCTATACCAAAGCATACCGAGAAAAAGCACATGCAGTTGCGGAAAAATTGGGCATCAAGTTGGACAATGGTGTCTACCTCGGTGTGACAGGTCCTACTTACGAAACACCAGCTGAAATCTTGGCCTTCAAGACCATGGGTGCCCATGCAGTTGGTATGTCAACTGTTCCAGAAGTCATCGTTGCAGCTCACTCAGGCATGAATGTCTTGGGAATTTCAGCTATCACTAACTTTGCAGCTGGTTTCCAATCCGAACTCAACCACGAAGAAGTGGTAGAAGTGACTGAACAAATCAAAGAAAATTTCAAGGGCTTGATTAAGGCGATTTTGGCTGAGTTGTAGGAATTAATAGGAGATTAGTCTTATGAAAGTAAAAACAAAAGATACAGTAAAGAAACCTTTTTACAAGAAAAACTGGTTTATAGCTTTAATTGTTCTCTTTACTATTGGTCTTTTCATGCCTAAAAATGAAGAACAAAAAAATGCAGAAGTTTCTACTCAAACGACTACTTCAAGTTCATCTACGACGGATGCGGTGGAATCGTCCAATATTGCTGAGAATACTACTGAAAGTGCAAGTGTCGAATCAATTATATTAACTGCTGGTGATATTGGGCAATATGGTAAGAAAATTGTCATGAATGAAGGAACAGATATGCCGGAAGAACTTGTGGTATTTTACCTCCCTTCAGGAGATTATCAAGTGAAAAATGTTGGTAATTTTCCAAGTCAGTTGAATGTTTATGAAGGGTTCAAAAGAGATGAAACAACGGGATACGATGATTATACAAATGGTCAATCGATTTTACTAAAAGTTGATGAAACAGGTACAATAAATATTCCTGAAGGGTGGTTTGTAGAAATACATGAACCGTCTCAGTTTGAACTGGTGAAGCAATAGTAGTTATTCTTAACTAATTCTTCACAAAAAATAAAAACAGTTATTTTTTCAGAGCAGGCTCCAATCTAGTCTTAGGCTCTATCTACCAGTTAATCCAAGGTAAGGCGGGTTCTTATGCCATTTATCTTGTACTAGGAGTCTTATTTCTAGGTGTGGCTTTCAGGAAGTAGAGCTTTGCCAATTTATGTCATTCAGGGAGGATTGAGTACAGAAAATGTCTTATTGCCAATGGAGTAAGAAACCATGAGGTCAGCTAGCTACTGGTTCAAATTGGTAACGGCCATTTGCCTCGTCAGTTTGCTGACTGGAGTGGGAGGAATCTTGCTCCATCACTTGCAAGACTTGGTTGGAGAACTTCTTTACGGTAGGGAAAAGCCTTTTACGCCTGCTTATTTCTCTCATCTATCGTCGCAGAAAATCGTTATCCTAGTGACTGCGACTGATTTGCTATCTGGTCTCGTCTGGTATCTGCTTCAGAACCAGAACCATAGAATTTATACCATTAAGGCCCAGCTTGCAGTCAAGAATGTGAAGGAACGCCCAGGTATGCTGTCTCATCTGATTCACATTGCGTGACAAATCATCTCGGTGGCGGCTGGCTCGCCCATTGGCAAGGAGGCGGCACCTCGGGAGCTTGGGGCCCTGTTGGCAGGTCGCTTATCTGACCGTGAGCACTTTTCCTTGTCTGACCGTCACTTGATGATTGCTTGTGGAGCCGCCGCCGGCTTGTCAGCCGTTTACCAGGTGCCGGTGGCTAGCGTCTTCTTTGCCTTTGAGACTATGGGGATTGGCCTTTCCATAAAAAATTTCCTCCTAGCTAGTTTGTCTATGGGACTGGCAGCAGGAGTGGCGGGGCTTTCCATTTCCAGCGCACCACTTTATCAGATTTCAGTCATGGAGCTGAGTTGGGGCAATCTAGTCTTGGCTGTCTGCTTGGCTTTAGTCATAGCGCCCCTGGCCGGTCTCTTTCGAGGTTTGACCGCCAAGGCCCAGGCTAGTAAAGCAAAGGATAATAGACTGCTTTGGCAGTTACCGCTGGCTTTTTCCCTACTTGCCATCTCTGCAACAATCTTTCCGGAACTCTTGGGAAATGGCAGTGCTTTTATTGAGAGTCTTTTCCTCGGAATGGATTTTCAAAAGGTGGTCATCCTGTTGCTATTGAAAGCTGCTCTTGTATTACTGGTTTTGCGAGCCGGAGCCTATGGAGGAACGTTGACACCGTCAGTTGCCATCGGAGCTTCCCTAGGATATGTTCTCGCGACGGCTTTAAAGGTCATTTGGCCTAGTCTATCTATGGATGCTGCTATGGTTTTAGGCTCTGCTATTTTCCTAGCCATGACTATGAAGGCACCCTTGATAGCGACAGCCTTGGTCATTTCTTTCACTGGTCAACCTTTGCCAGCCTATCTGCCCTTGCTCCTTGCAGTTGGGACCGCCTATCTTTCACATCACTATCTTTTTACATTTAATAGAAAATGAGGAATATCTATGTCAATTCATATCTCTGCCAAACCTGGCGATATTGCTGATAAAATTCTCCTTCCGGGAGATCCGCTCCGTGCTAAATTTATTGCTGAAAACTTCCTTGAAGACGCTGTGTGCTTCAACGAGGTCCGCAATATGTTCGGCTACACAGGTACTTATAAGGGCCACCGTGTTTCTGTCATGGGAACTGGTATGGGGATGCCATCCATTTCCATCTACGCCCACGAGCTCATCAACGAATACGGTGTGAAAAAATTAATCCGCGTTGGAACCGCGGGCTCACTGAGTGCTGATGTTCATGTTCGTGAATTGGTCTTGGCGCAAGCAGCTGCAACCAACTCTCGTATGATCAATATTGACTGGCCAGAGTACGATTTGCCACAAATTGCAAGCTTCAACCTTTTGGACAAGGCCTACCACATTGCTAAAGACTTTGGCTTGACCACTCACGTGGGAAATGTCCTTTCATCAGACAGTTTCTATTCTCCAAAACTCTTCAGTCGTAACTTGGAACTGGGGCAAATCGGTGTCAAGGCGGTTGAAATGGAAGCGGCAGCTCTTTACTACTTGGGAGCTAAATTTGGTGTAGAAACGCTGGCTATCATGACCATTTCTGATAGCTTGGTCAATTCAGATGAGGATACAACGGCAGAAGAACGCCAAAATACCTTCACAGACATGATGAAGGTTGGTCTGGAAACCTTGATTGCGGAATAGGCCGGACTAAGGAGTAACTTGTGATAAGGAGGAATGTATGACATTTGCACACTTTGAACCAACTCGAAATGTAGAAGATTTTCACTTGGCAGGATTTGCTTATTATGACGGATTAGATGTTGTCGAAGAGTTAAAATTGGGAACTTCTCTAGATTTACTGGCTGAACCAACTAATCCTTATGATTCAGAAGCGGTGCTTATTCTTTATCGGGGGAAGAAATTGGGCTACATTCCAAAATACAAGAACAGTTTAATCAGCCGGATGCTTTTTTATGGACACGGGGATATTTTGGAAGCTCGCGTTCAAATGATTGATTTGACGGAACATCCTGACCGTCAACTACGCGTGGTTGTTAAGTTTAAGGACAATCGTCCGACAGCCTAAATCAGTAGACAGAGAAGTTATCAGGTTAATCTGTAACCGTTTGAAAGACGAACTAAGTTCTATTTGTATGGAACTTAGCTTGTCTTTTTTTGTTTTTTAGTGTATAATAGAAAACGGTTACATATAGTAACGAAATAATCATGAACACTTACATATATTAGTTTCATTTAGGAGATTAGGAATGATTAATTTACAAAATTTTGTCCAGTCCATGTACGCTAAGCGGATTGAAGACTGTTCTGACCATGAACTTTACTATGCTTTGCTCGCATTTACAAAGCAACAGAGCGAGGCTAAATATACCAATGAGCAGAAGAAAAAAGTCTACTACATTTCTGCGGAGTTCTTGATTGGTAAACTCTTGTCTAACAACTTGATTAACTTGGGTGTTTATGATGAGGTGAAGAGCCAGCTTGCAGCGGCAGGGAAGGACTTAATCGCCATTGAAGATGTGGAGATGGAGCCATCTCTTGGTAATGGTGGCTTGGGTCGCTTGGCTGCCTGCTTCCTTGATTCCATTGCCAGTCTTGGTCTCAATGGAGATGGTGTCGGTCTTAACTACCACTTTGGACTTTTCCGTCAACTGTTTGAGTACCACCAGCAGTCTGCGGTGCCAAATGAGTGGATTACGCCACGTTCTTGGTTGACAGAATCCCCAATTTCTTACCAAGTGCCATTCGCCAACTTTACCTTGACATCTAAGTTGTATGATATTGATGTTCCTGGCTATAAGACAGAGCGTAAGAATCGTTTGCGTCTGTTTGACCTTGGTTCTGTAGATGACAATATCATCTATGACGGTATCGAGTTTGACAAGGAAGACATTTTCCGCAATCTGACCCTCTTCCTCTATCCAGATGATTCGACAGATGAGGGCAAGGTGCTGCGTATCTTCCAGCAGTATTTTATGGTGTCCAATGCTGCCCAGCTCTTGATTGATGAGGCTGTTGCTAAAGGTTCAAATCTTCATGACTTGCCGGATTACGCTGTAGTTCAAATCAATGATACCCACCCATCCCTTGTCATTCCAGAATTGATTCGTCTCTTGGAACTTCGTGGTATTTCCTTTGATGAGGCAATTGAAATTGTCAAGAAGATGACGGCCTATACCAACCACACCATCTTGTCTGAAGCCCTTGAAAAATGGCCGCTTGATTTCTTGAATCGTGTAGTTCCACACTTGGTGCCATTTATCGAGGAATTGGACCGTCGTGCAAAGGAAGTGAAGAATGACCCAGCGGTTAATATTATCGATGAGCATGGTCGTGTCCATATGGCCCACATGGATATTCACTACGGCTACTCTATCAACGGTGTAGCAGCCCTTCATACTGAGATTTTGAAGACTTCTGAGTTAAAAGCCTTCTACGAGCTTTACCCAGAGAAATTTAACAACAAGACTAACGGTATCACCTTCCGCCGTTGGCTCATGCATGCTAACCCAAGATTGGCTAGCTATCTTGATGGACTACTTGGACATGGCTACCACCATGATGCTAGCGAGTTGGAAAAACTCTTAGAATATAAGAATGACAAGGAATTAAAATCTTGGTTAGAAAAAACCAAGCAGCACAACAAGCGTAAGTTGCAACGTCATATTGCTAAGACGCAAGGTGTGGAGGTCAATCCAGAGTCTATCTTTGACGTGCAAATCAAGCGTATGCACGAGTACAAGCGTCAACAGATGAATGTTCTCTATGTTATCCACAAGTATTTGGATATCAAGGCTGGCAATATCCCAACTCGTCCATTGACAGTCTTCTTCGGAGGAAAAGCTGCACCAGCTTACACAACGGCTCAAGATATTATCCACTTGATTTTGGTCTTGTCACAGGTTATCAAAAATGACCCAGAAGTGGCACCACACTTGCAGTTGGTCATGATTGAAAACTACAACGTAACGGAAGCCAGCTTCATCATTCCAGCGGCAGATATTTCAGAGCAGATTTCTCTTGCATCTAAAGAAGCATCTGGTACTGGTAACATGAAATTCATGCTCAACGGTGCCTTGACTATCGGTACAGATGACGGTGCCAACGTGGAAATTCATGAATTGGTCGGCGATGAAAATATCTACATCTTCGGTCAAGATAGCCAAACTGTTATTGACCACTATGCAAATGGAACCTATCATCCTTATGCCTTCTATGAGCGTGAAGCTATCCGTCCATTGATCGATTTCATTACATCTGATACCATTCGTCATGCTGGAGGTATTGATGAACGCCTCTGGCGCTTACAGGACAATCTCAAGCACAATGACCACTTCATGACCTTGCTGGACTTGGAAGACTATATTGTGACTAAGGAAAGAATGTTGGCTGACTATGAAGACCGTGACAGCTGGTTGGACAAAGTCATCGTCAACATTGCCAAAGCAGGATTCTTCTCATCAGACCGTACGATTCAACAGTACAATGAAGATATCTGGCATTTGGAAGTTAAGTAAGCTAAATAAACTAAAAATGACCTTTCGGGGTCATTTTTTCTGTATTCTATTTTTGAAAGATTGAGCCATTGCGGATTGTCCCAAGAAGTTTCCAAAGGCGAAGCCAGAAGTGTTCAGCAAGATGTCGCCAAGGTCAAAGAAGCCTAGTGAAAAGAAGAATTGACAGGCTTCAACTAGCAATATGGCACCTACAAAGAGAGAAAGTTTTTTCCAAGAAAATGAAAAAAGCAACCCAAGTGGTAAAAAGAGTAAGAGATTAAAGACCAATATAGCAGGATTGAGAAATAGGTCTTGAGAGAAGGTGCTAAGGAGATCCCAGTTGACACCTCTGACGCCCATGCTTTTGAAAAAGAGAAGAAAGACTAGCAGAAGCCCGTAGCAAGCGTAGAAAAACCAAAGTGTCAGTCGCGAAATATGGGGCTTATAGACAAGTCGAAATAGGGTAAAGCAAAATCCGGTCATCAGTAAGACTGCTGCAAATGCTGGCCAAAAATCAACCGTCATGAAAATGTTTGAAAATTGGTGAAAAAGAAAGGTCATAAAGAGCCAGCGACAGAGCAGAAATGACAGGATCAGGTTAATACAGTCATAGATAGCTTCTTTTCTCATAGAAGGCCTCCTTTTTATTTCATTATATCATTATTTGAGGGGGGGGTAAAGGCTGTAAAAAAAATTTTTATTGACAGTGTGCTATAATAGTTCTTATGAAAAAACGACCGACATCTGCCTATATCCACATTCCATTTTGCACTCAGATTTGTTACTACTGTGACTTTTCCAAGGTCTTTATTAAGAATCAGCCAGTTGACGAGTATTTGGCTGCCCTTATGGAAGAGGTCAAGTTTTACGACCTGCCAGCTCTCCGCACACTTTATATCGGAGGCGGAACACCATCGGCTCTCTCGGCAGACCAGCTAGATTATCTCCTGACCAATCTGGAGAACTTGCTGGACTTGTCACAGGTGGAAGAATTCACTATCGAGGCCAATCCAGGTGACTTGACGGCAGACAAGATTGCAGTTCTGAAAAAGTCCAAGTGTAATCGGGTGTCGCTGGGGGTCCAGACCTTTGATGACCGTATGCTGAAAAAAATCGGTCGTAGCCACAACCAAGCTCAGATTTATGAAACCATTGCAGCCCTCAAGGAAGCGGGTTTTTACAACATTTCCATCGACCTGATTTATGCCCTGCCTGGTCAGACCATGGAGCAGGTGGTGGACAATGTCGCCAAGGCCCTGGAGCTGGACATTCCCCACATGAGCCTTTACAGCTTGATTTTGGAGAACCATACGGTCTTCATGAACCGTCAACGCCGTGGCAACCTCCATCTGCCCAACGAAGATGTGGAGTCCGATATGTTCGACTATATTCTTCAGGAGTTGGAGAAAAACGGCTTCGAGCATTATGAGATTTCCAACTTCACCAAGCCTGGCTTTGAAAGCCGCCACAACCTCATGTACTGGGACAACTCGGAGTACTATGGTCTAGGAGCAGGAGCATCTGGCTACATCGACGGCATGCGCTATCGCAACCGCGGCCCCATTCAGCATTACCTCAAGTCCATCCGCGAAAAAGGCCATTCCCGCCTGCACGAAGAGTTTCTCAGCAAGACCGAGCAGATGGAAGAAGAGATGTTTTTAGGCTTACGGAAAAAAACTGGCGTGTCCATTGAGCGATTCGAGGAAAAGTTTGGTATCTCCTTTGAAGACCGCTATGGTCAGGTGGTCAAAGACTTGAAAAATGAAGGTCTCTTGCAAGAAGAAGACCGTTGGCTTCGGATGACCAAAAAAGGATTGTTTCTTGGCGACACAGTTGCCGAACGTTTCATTATAGAAGATTAGAAAGAGGACACAATGGGACTAACCTACCAAGAAAACTTCACAATTCCCTTTGATATGTGTGATGTGAAGCAGGCTGTCAAACTGCCTGACTTGATTTCCTATTGTCTGGGGCTTTCGGGCCGACAGTCAGAGGAACTGGGTCGCAGTGATCTCTATGTTTTTCAGGAATTTGGCTTGATTTGGGTGGTGACAGACTATGAACTGACTATTCAAGCCCTACCCAAGTATAATGAATCCATTACCATTAAAACAGAAGCGGTTGCCTACAACAAGTTTTTCTGTCATCGGATGTTCTATATCTACGATGCAGCAGGCAATCTTTTGTTGGACATTCTCTGCTATTTTGTCTTGATTGATTTTGAGAGCCGCAAGGCTGCTCCAGTACCAGAAGCCTTGATTGCTCCTTATCAGTCTGAGCAGGTCAAGAAATTACCTCGGGCTCCCAAGTATCAGCTCTTGGAAAATCCATCTGTTCAAGAATTTCCTGTTCGCTATTTTGATTTGGATATGAATGGGCATGTCAATAATGGCAAGTATCTGGAATGGATGTATGAAGCACTGGGCTATGATTTTCTGCTCTGCCATGTCCCTAAAAAAATCCAACTCAAGTATCTCAAAGAAGTAGAGGCAACTAGCTTGGTAAGTTCACGCATGGTGGTGGAAGCTGGGGTCAGTCAGCACGAGATTGTGGTTGACGGGCATATCCATGCTCAAGCTGTTATAGAATGGAGGGAAGATCATGCCACAGGATAAGTGGTTGGAATGGGCCTTACGTTTACAGGCCTTGGCTCAGACAGGCTTGGCCTATGGAAAAGATGTTTATGACATGGAACGATTTGAGGAAATCAGACAGATTGCGGCAGAGATGCTAGTAGAACCGTCTGGACAGCCCTTGGAAGTGGTGAAAGACTTGTTTTGCAATGAAACAGGCTATCAGACACCCAAGCTGGATACCCGCGCAGCTATTTTCCAAGAGGATAAAATCCTACTGGTCCAGGAAAACGATGGGCTCTGGTCCTTACCAGGTGGGGATTGTGTCATAATAATGACAGGTGCTTAAAACGCTGATTAATCAAGGATTTGAGCGTTCTACAATCTGTCGTTAAGGAGGAAAAATTTATTTTATTATTTATAATATCGCATAAGCGAGAACATTTTAATAAGTGTTCTCGTTTTTTTATTTTCAGGAGGAATTTATGAAAAAGAAGGAACAATCATCACACCAAATCGTGATGTGTCATCTCGTGGCTATTTTAGGAGTTGATATTGAGAAAGCAACCCAGCTAATTGATGAATTGGAACAACTAGGTTTAATCCAATTTGATGAATTTGGAAATGTTGGACTTTTAGTCTTGGAGGGACAATCATGAAACGTATTACCGCTAATCAATATCAGACATCAGAGCGTTACTATAAGCTCCCAAAACTCTTGTTTGAGAGTAAACGTTATAAGGATATGAAGCTGGAGGTTAAGGTAGCCTACGCGGTTTTAAAAGATAGGTTGGAGCTGTCTTTGAGTAAAGGTTGGATTGATGAAGATGGGGCTATTTATTTGATTTATTCCAATTCAAATCTGATGGCACTTTTAGGCTGTTCAAAGTCAAAACTACTCTCTATCAAGAAAACCTTACGTGACTATGGCTTAATTGATGAAGTCCAACAGTCCTCGAGTGAAAAAGGTCGAATGGCAAATAAAATTTACTTGGGGGAATTAGAACATGAAACTACCCCAGTCTTACATACAGACGGGGCTAGTGTTAAAAAAACACTAGGGGGGTCTCAAAGAAAGACGGGGCCGGTCTTAAATTCAGCCCCTAGTGAGACTGAAAGAAGTGAGACTAAATATAGTGAAACTAAAGGGAGTGATTTCCTTATTGAGGACGAGGAGGAGAGGCAGCTAGTAGATGAGAAACAAGAAGAGAACTTTATTTCAAAAGTTGATGGCGTGACCAAGTACGATCGAGACTATATTTGGGGTTTGGTTCATGACCAGTTAAGACAGACGGGTCTATCTCAGTCAGCTAGTGACTATGCCATGATTTATTTTAGTGACCGTTATCAGTATGCTTTGGAACATATGCGATTTGCTCGGTCAGCGGAAGTAATAGCTGAATACGTATTTAATGGTGTGCTGTCAGAGTGGACCAAGCAACTGAGACGACAAGAAGTAAAGGGAGGTGATTAAGTTGATTTGGTGGATACTAGGTGGAATCTATCTGATTTCTATCGTCATTTTGATTTTTGAAATCATCCGTGCACCAGAAATGGATGATCATATATAAGCAAGAGTTTTACAAGTGTAAGGCTCTTTTTTAGTTGGAAAGAGAGGAAAAATGAAATTTTTAGATTTATTTGCTGGGATAGGCGGTTTTAGGCTAGGGATGGAATCACAGGGTCATAAATGCCTGGGCTTTTGTGAAATTGATAAATTCGCCAGAACATCTTATAAAGCCATGTTTAACACAGAAGGGGAAATAGAATACCATGACATTAAAGAGGTCACAGACCACGACTTTAGACAATTTAGAGGGCAAGTGGACATCATCTGCGGGGGATTTCCTTGCCAAGCATTTTCACTCGCAGGCAGACGATTGGGATTTGAAGATACTAGAGGGACTCTCTTTTTTGAGATTGCTCGAGCGGCCAAACAAATCCAACCACGTTTTCTATTTTTGGAAAACGTCAAAGGCCTACTCAATCACGACAAGGGACGGACGTTTGCCACAATCCTCTCCACGCTGGATGAATTGGGGTATGATGTCGAATGGCAGGTGCTTAACAGTAAGGACTTCCAAGTCCCGCAAAACAGAGATCGGGTCTTTATTATCGGACATTCTAGAAGATACCGTTCCAGATTCCTATTTCCTCTCAGAAGAGAAAATAGCCCAGCTCATCTTGAAAGGCTAGGAAATATCAATCCCTCTAAACGTGGTTTGAATGGTGAAATCTATCTGACGAGTGGACTTGCTCCTACACTAACAAGAGGTAAAGGAGAGGGAGCTAAAATCGCCATTCCAGTTTTAACACCAGATAGACTAGAAAAACGCCAACATGGTCGTCGATTTAAGGACAATCAAGACCCTATGTTTACTTTGACCAGTCAAGACAGACACGGAGTTGTTGTCGCAGGAAATCTGCCGACTAGCTTTGACCAAACTGGAAGAGTATTTGACATTTCTGGCTTGTCACCGACCTTGACCACCATGCAGGGTGGAGATAAGGTTCCAAAGATTTTGCTGAGGGAGGAGCTGCCATTTCTGAAAATCAAGGAAGCCACAAAAACAGGGTACGCAAAGGCAACTCTTGGAGACTCTGTTAATCTGGCTTATCCAGACTCAACCAAACGTAGGGGACGTGTGGGAAAGGGAATATCCAATACTCTGACGACTTCAGACAATATGGGAGTGGTGGTTGCTGCTCTGGAATATCGACAGGATAAGTGGTATGAAGTCACAGGCATTGTCTTAGAGGGGAAACTTTATCGCCTGAGAATAAGACGACTGACACCAAGAGAGTGTTTCAGACTTCAAGGCTTTCCTGATTGGGCTTATGAAAGAGCAGAAAGTGTTTCCAGTAAGAGCCAGCTATACAAACAGGCCGGCAATAGCGTGACTGTCACAGTTATTGAAGCCATTGCCAGAGAATTTAGAAGAACGGAAGAGGAAGAAAAACATGAACTTACTACATAAGAAAAGTATCCTAGATTGTACTGAATTAGAAGAACGTATTCACCAAGCTGAAACCAATCAGCTATTACAAAAGATACTGTCGCTCCCCAATTTTGATTGTGACTTTGAGGTGACTTTTGAAGATGATTACCACAAAGAGATGAATGATCCCCTATTCTACGAATCCAATCTTCATCAGATTTCGGATTTTATGGAAACTAGGGATATTAAAAATGGTGTAGATACACTACTGACGAAAGACAATCACCTGGCCTTTCGTGCCTTTGGTGAAAATTATTCTGCTAGAGGAAAGGATGGCATTTTAACGACTTTAGTGATAGTCAAGTGCTTTGGTGAAGGACGGATGCCCATTGATATGAGTCGCTATTTCTCAACTCCTGAACCAACAGTTGAAAATAGCCTAACCCTATAAGGAGGTGCCTATGCTTGAGGTATATCTAGGAAATAATGCCAATACAAATCAAGATTTACTAACCATTTTGACGACCTATGGTGTGACTTATCGTT
The DNA here is from genome assembly GCF_043674095.1 of Streptococcus sp. A25. Classification (NCBI taxonomy): domain Bacteria; kingdom Bacillati; phylum Bacillota; class Bacilli; order Lactobacillales; family Streptococcaceae; genus Streptococcus; species Streptococcus sp. A25. The sequence continues at coordinate 14,433 of NZ_JBIMJO010000018.1, read as the reverse complement.
GTATAAAAGCGTGTGATGTAGACCGTGAAATCTTACTGTCACTCTTTGCCAAAACAATGGATTGTTTTGAGTTGCTGTCGCCACGATTTCTTTGCTTTAAGCGTCAATATTCGATAAGTTTGAATGAGATGATTCAGCTCGTTCTCCAAAAGCCAGACCAAAACCTTCGTCTGCCTCTCATTGTCTGTCAGAATCACGTCTATCCAGCTATTGGATTAGACGAAGTGCGTACTTTTCTTCCCAGACAGGTAAAAGAAGAACTGTTTCAAGCCAGCTTGATGAAACAAGTGACAGGGTAGGTGTGAAGATGAATGAACGATTTTGGGACAATTTAGAAATCATTCTGTCAGAAAAAGACCTCACTTGGGCAGAACTAGCTCGCAAAGTATTCAACGGTCAATATGTTTATCCAAGTGAGTTTAATCGCCTCTATCAAAAATTACGGCATTACAAATCGAATCGTCTGATGCCACAAACTAGATGGGTTGAGCGAATCGTTCTAGTCTTAGATATTGATTATGAAGATTTATTCAAGAGGTGACAATGATAAGGATAGTGTTGTTTTATCTAGCCATACAGCTTAATGGACTTCTGGTGAGTTTATACCTGAAAGAGTATCTGACAATAGAGGGTATAGTCTTGCTACAATTGGTCCTATTAAGTGTGACTTGCTTAGAGATTGCCCGTCATAAAACTGTTCAAGCAAAAAAAATAACCTTAAGCAATCGTCTAAGATGGTTGCTTCTTGGTTTTGTGTCTATGGTTGCTTTTGCAGTCTTCATCAGTTCCCTATTTTCAGTTCAGACTAGGAATCAAGCGGTCTTGTTACAAGTAGGAAAGCAGGTTCCTTATGTTATCTTTTTATTGTTTCTGGCCAATGCAAGTATCCTTGAAGAAATTGTTTATAGGCAATTGCTGTGGGAAAAATTGATATTCCCTTTTGTACAAATAGGCGTGACCAGTTTTCTCTTTGTTCTATCCCATGGCCCCAATCAGTTAGGGAGTTGGCTCATGTATAGCTGTCTTGGCTTGACCTTGGCTGCTGTTCGATTGAAAACTGATTGTATGACGGCAATCGCCTTACATTTACTTTGGAATAGTTTGGTTTATGTCTTGACCTTCTTGTGATACCAAAATCAAGAGTGCTTCCGTATTATGGAAGCACCTTATGTTTGATAGGGGATTCAAAGAAGAGGAGGTCACCATGTCATCTGAACAACAAGAACGTCAAGCAATGCAATACGTGGAAAGAAGTAGTTTATTGACAGTCAGAATCCTCTTAAAGCTCTTAGAATGGTCGGCTAGGCAAGCCTTGGCTCAAGATTCAGCTTATAAGATTGGGGTTCAAAAACTGGAAGAACTCCTTCAAAGCCCTTACGCAATTGAAGTGATTGATGTTAGTAAAGACATCCTAGATAAGCCAATTAATGTGGAGAAATTCAAGGAGTTGATGGAGTCAGAAAAACTGCCAATCGCTATTAGTTGGCAAAAAGACTATCTCTACTTTTATGCCAAGGATAAGACCTTGCTTGATCATCACTTAGATGAATTGTTGAAGAAACTGATGTCTAATCCAGAGAAGCTAGAAGGTTTAACCTTTGATAAAACCTTGGACCAAGAGATAGAACTGGCCAAAGAGAAAATTAGAGTGACAGAACCTTCGGCAGTCAAAACCAAGGAGGTGACCTTGTAATGTATTCCAGGCAAAAAGCATTTGTCTTTGGACTCTTGGGGCTCGCCTTTGGCTATTTCTGCCATCGTCTAACCCTGCTCTATGATAGTTTAACCAATGCCCCACCTATGGAACGTTTTGCCTACCTCTTAGGAGAGGGGCTAAATCAAGTCTTCAATCCTTTATGGCTATTTTCCTTTACTCAAAAATCTCTTCTTGCCTTTATCCTTGGGGTTCTAACGATGACATTAGTCTATCTTTATGTATCGACAGGACAAAAGGTGTATCGAGAAGGGGAAGAATACGGTTCTGCACGATTTGGAACCAGTAAGGAAAAGTGGAACTTTTACAGTAAGAATCCTTTAAATGACACGATTTTGGCTCGTGATGTTCGTCTAACCTTGTTGGAAAAGAAGAAACCCCAGTTTGACCGAAATAAAAATTTGATTGTCATTGGGGGTTCTGGGGCAGGTAAGACCTTTCGCTTTGTGAAACCCAACCTTATCCAACTTAATTGTTCCAATATTGTCGTAGATCCGAAAGACCATTTGGCTGAGAAGACAGGTAAACTCTTTTTAGAGAACGGTTATCAGGTCAAGGTTTTAGACTTGGTTAATATGACCAATTCGGACGGTTTTAATCCCTTTCGTTATGTAGAAACAGAGAATGATTTGAACCGCATGTTAACGGTCTATTTTAATAATACCAAAGGAAATGGTTCTCGCAGTGATCCATTTTGGGACGAGGCTTCCATGACATTGGTGAGAGCTATTGCCTCTTATTTGGTGGATTTTTACAATCCTCCAGGAAGTTCCAAGCTAGAGCAGGAAGCAAGACGTAAGCGTGGCCGTTATCCAGCCTTTTCTGAGATTGGAAAACTCATCAAACTCTTATCAAAGGGAGACATTCAGGACAAATGTGTTCTTGAAGTCCTGTTTGAAGACTATGCTAAGAAATATGGTCATGAGAACTTTACCATGAGAAACTGGGCGGATTTTCAGAACTACAAGGACAAGACCTTGGATTCGGTCATTGCTGTCACAACAGCTAAATTTGCCCTTTTTAATATACAATCGGTGATTGATTTGACGCAAAAAGACACTATGGATTTGAAAACGTGGGGCACTCAAAAGACCATGGTCTATCTTGTTATTCCAGACAATGATACGACCTTTCGTTTCCTATCTGCTTTATTTTTCTCTACGGTTTTCTCCACTTTGACCAGACAGGCTGATGTGGACTTTAAAGGGCAACTGCCGATTCATGTTAGAAGCTATCTGGATGAGTTTGCGAATGTCGGAGAAATCCCAGACTTTGCTGAACAAACCTCAACAGTTCGCTCTAGGAACATGAGTCTAGTTCCAATCTTGCAAAATATTGCTCAACTCCAAGGACTTTATAAGGAAAAAGAGGCTTGGAAAACTATACTGGGGAACTGTGACAGCCTCCTCTATTTGGGTGGAAATGACGAGGAAACTTTCAAATTTATGAGTGGTCTTCTAGGTAAACAAACCATTGATGTCAGAAGTAGCAGTCGCTCTTTTGGGCAGACGGGTTCAAGTTCGACCTCTCACCAGAAAATTGCCCGTGACTTGATGACGGCTGATGAAGTCGGGAATATGAAACGAGATGAGTGCCTCGTAAGAATTGCAGGAGTGCCAGTATTTAGATCAAAGAAATATTTTCCACTCAAACATAAGAATTGGAAATGGCTTGCGGATAAGGAAACCGATGTACGCTGGTGGCACTATCACATCACTCCCCTAACCGCTGAGGAAGAAGTAGATTTGTCAGGTCATAGAATTAGGGATTTAAGCACAGAAACGACACTACATTAATAGAAATGAGGAATTATATGAATCAAAAACTAACAGGCTTTGTTTACGGAGTGGACGCCAGCTCCATGTTCACTCAAGCCATGTCTCTATTACAAAAAGGCTTAATTGCAGTAGGAGCCTTTCTTGTTGTCATGGGCATTATCAACCTTTCAACCAACATTAAAGATGGTGGGCCAGGTGTCCGAAATGCCATTCTAGAAATTGTTGGTGGGGTCATGGTGGGAGCCGCTGGTGCTTTTGTGACTCAGATTACCATTTAGGGGAGGACTGCACATGACATGATAATGAATTTTACGTCACCTTTTGTATTTCTAGCCTCTGAAAAAGTATCTAGCGATAGCCTTTTTGAAGGGTTTCAAGTGGATTTAGAATCAACCGCCAACTTGGTTAAGTCACTAGCGGACTTTAATCCGACGGTGTGGTCTTACATGACAGCCATTACCAAGGGGATTATGCAGCCCTTGGGAGTAGCTATTCTTGCGGTTGTTCTCGTACTCGAATTTTCAAAAATGGCCAAGAAAATCGCAAACTCAGGTGGTGCAATGACCTTTGAAGCCATGGCACCTATGATTGTCAGCTACATCATGGTCGCGGTCGTGATTACCAATACGACGGTTATTGTGGAAGCCATTATTGCCATTGCCTCTTATGTTATTGAACAAGTGGCAAGTCTTGTCACGAATGGTGGTGCTAATTATGATACCATCTCAGGCATTAAGGGATCTGGGATTGTAGGAAAAATGATTATTGGCTTTTTTGCGATTCTCATTTGGTTGGTACGAATGGCCAGTATCATGGTTGTCAATATCTTGATTACCATTCGTTTTATCCAACTCTATCTGATGATACCTTTTGCTCCTGTTACCATTCCAACCTTCCTTAGTGATGACTGGAGAAGTGTTGGGATTGGCTACCTTAAAAACATCATGGTCTATGCCGTTCAAGGTATTTTGATTTTTCTAATTGTATCTCTTGTTCCCTTGTTTGAATCGGCTGGAAAGATTGCCGTATCAAATGGAGCTGGAGTGATGGAATCACTCGCCATTATGTTTGGTGGCTTGGTACAGGCTATATTGTTAATCATTGCCTTAGTTGGCAGTCAACGAACCGCCCGAAGTATTTTGGGGATGTAGGAGGAAGGGAGTCATTATCTCGCCTCCTCTTTTTATAGCTTACTTAGATTGGAGAACATTTATGAACACTCGTGTCTTTAAGGACATCTCAAAGGTTCAACACAGGGCATGGCTAGGATTTACAACTAGACAGGTTATTTTTGTATTTCCAGCTGTCGCCCTAACCATTTTGGTATTGGGCTTGAACCTATTTTACTGGCAATTTGGGGATTGGTTTGTCTATGGTTTTGTTTTTTGCTTTACCATTCCACTCATGTTATTTGGGGTCTATCGCCCCAACGATTTACCATTTGAAACCTACCTCAAGTACCGTTTTCATTATGAACTAACGGTGCCAGACCGCACATTTACTGGAAGAAAAGGAGACCAACGTGAAAAAATTAAAACACTCAATGAAACCAAAGACACCTTCTAATGACCAAAAGCAAAAGACGAAAACACAGAAGCAGGAGATCAGACCTTCTACCGTAAATACGTTAGCCTATCAAGGGCTTTTTCAGAATGGCCTTATGCAGGTCAGCCCAAGCTATTTCTCACAAACCTATCTCTTAGGAGATGTCAATTATCAAACAGTTGGCTTAGAAGATAAGGGAGCTATCGTGGAGAAATATTCCGATTTAATCAATTCACTGGATGATCAGACCAATTTCCAACTGACTATTTTCAATCAAAAAGTTAATTTGGAAAAATTCCGTAAGAGTATTCTCTATCCCTTGCAGGAAGATGGGTTTGATGCATATCGTGATGAATTGAATCGCATGATGGATGCCAACTTAGAGGCGGGTGAGAACAACTTTTCAGCTGTCAAGTTTCTTTCATTTGGCAAGAGCGACCAAACACCAAAACTAGCTTTTCGTTCTCTGTCTCAAATTGGAGAATATTTCAAGAGTGGCTTTTCAGAGATTGATGTATCTCTTGGTTTGCTCGGTGGAGAGGAGCGAGTGAATGTCCTTGCGGATATGTTACGAGGCGAAAATCATTTACCGTTTTCTTACAAGGATTTGACTCTCTCAGGTCAATCCACCAAACACTTTATTGCCCCAACCTACCTTTCCTTTAAACACAAGAATCATATTGAATTGGACGAACGATTATTACAGATTGTTTATGTTCGTGACTATGGCATGGAGTTAGGGGATAAATTTATTCGAGACCTCATGCAGTCAGATTTGGAAGTGATGATTAGCCTACATGCCAAAGGCTCTACCAAGTCTGAAACCATGACCAAGCTACGAACTAAGAAGACCTTGATGGAATCGCAAAAGATTGGGGAACAACAAAAGATGGCTCGGACTGGAATCTATTTGGAGAAGGTCGGCCATGTTCTTGAGAACAACATCGATGAAGCTGAGGCTCTTCTTCAAACCATGACCCAAACAGGAGATAAACTGTTTGACACCGTATTTCTAATTGGCGTGCTTGCGGATACTGAAGACCAACTCAAACAATCTCTTGATATTATCAAGCAAGTTGCAGGGTCTAATGATATGATTATTGATAATTTGACCTACATGCAAGAAGCTGCTTTTAATAGTCTCTTGCCATTTGGGAAGAACTATCTCGAAGGTGTTTCTCGGTCTTTATTGACTTCAAATATTGCTGTGAATGCCCCTTGGACTTCCGTAGATATTCAGGACAAGGGTGGGAAATTTTATGGCATCAATCAAATCTCAAGTAATATCATCAGTATTGACCGAGGCAAGTTAAATACTCCGTCAGGTTTGATTTTAGGGACTTCTGGAGCGGGGAAAGGGATGGCGACAAAACATGAAATCATCTCTACAAAGCTCAAGGAAGCAGATAGTGATACTGAAATTATTATTGTTGACCCAGAAAATGAGTACAGTATTATCGGTCAAGCCTTTGGTGGGGAGAGTATTGATATTGCCCCAGACTCTACCACCTTCTTAAATGTCTTAGATCTATCTGATGAGAATATGGATGAGGACCCAGTTAAGGTCAAATCCGAATTTCTCTTGTCTTGGATTGGAAAGCTCTTGGACCGCAAAATGGATGGTCGTGAAAAATCCTTGATAGATCGTGTGACAAGACTCACTTATAAGCATTTTGACACACCGTCCTTGGTCGAATGGGTCTTTGTCTTAGCTCAACAACCTGAACAGGAAGCTAAGGACTTGGCACTGGATATGGAACTCTATGTGGAAGGGTCGCTGGACATATTTTCACATCGGACCAATATTAAAACAGACAGTCATTTCCTGATTTACAATGTCAAAAAGTTAGGCGATGAATTAAAACAAATTGCCCTCATGGTTATCTTTGACCAAATTTGGAATCGGGTGGTCAAAAACCAAAAGCTAGGGAAGAAGACCTGGATTTACTTTGATGAAATGCAGCTACTCTTATTGGACAAGTATGCCTCTGATTTCTTCTTCAAACTTTGGAGTCGTGTCCGTAAGTATGGGGCGATACCGACAGGCATTACTCAGAATGTAGAAACGCTTCTTTTGGATGCCAATGGCAGACGTATTATTGCCAATAGCGAGTTCATGATTCTATTAAAACAGGCTAAGAGCGATCGCGAAGAATTGGTGCATATGCTTGGACTTTCCAAGGAACTGGAGAAATACTTGGTCAATCCTGAAAAAGGGGGAGGACTTATCAAGGCTGGTTCCACCGTTGTCCCGTTTAAGAATAAGATTCCACAACGCACCAAGCTCTTTGACATCATGAGTACGGACCCTGAAAAAATGAGGACATGAGATGAAAGAGGATAAAAAGGTAGTCAAACAAGCCAGGCAAAACTTTCGAAGCAACTTAAAATCAGCCCGTATGCATTATCGGAAAGAAGTTAGGACCTTAAGACAGACTGTTCCTAATAAAGGACGATTTCGAAAACCAGCTAAAAATTCTCTTTTTCAGGAAAAGAAAACAGAGTTAAAACAAAATTTGCTAGGAAGCCAAAAGGAAGCAGAAGAGAAGTTCCTAAAGGAAATTACCTATGTGTCTCCTAGATTGTTGAAGGTTAAGGAAATCAAGAACTATCGACTTCCACATGCCCAAGAACGTTTGTGGATGGCAAGAAAACATTTGTCAGAAGTGAAACTAAGTGAGAAGCAAAAGGCAGTTAATCCCAAGTTTACCTTCCAAAAAGATAAATTTTCCTTGAAGTCTCGCTTTCAGTTTCATCAAGAAAAATCATTTGATCGACTCAGTGCAGAAAAAGAAGTGAGTTCTGCCAAACGTGAAGTCAAACAACTCAAGAAAGTCCAAAAGTCTAAGAAAAACTCCACCAAGTTCAAAGTTGGATTAGGCTTAGTTGCATCTGAATCGCTTGACTTGGTGGCACAGGATGATGATTTAGAAGGTTTTAGAACCTTAAAGGATACTAGTTTGAAAGCCAGACGCTATGGCAGGTTTACCTATCAAGCTGGTAAAGTGGCGGTGAAAAGTGGACAGACTGGTGTGCGTTATACAAAGACGAAAGTGGCTCATGGAAAGGAACGATTCCAGAACTTCAAAAAGGGAAAAGGATTCACACGCCAGAAACATTTTAAACCACAAAGACGCTACCAAACCTTTTTAAAGCATGCCAGAAAGCACAGTCTAGCAGGAGTTAAGGGGGTTGTCCAAGCCATTAAGGGAAGTCTGACCTTCTTTTCTGTCCTTGCGGGAAATCCTTTGACTTGGATTGTCTCAGGCCTTCTCTTGATACTCCTTTTGATGATGAGCTTTTTCATGAGTGTGTCAGGAAGCAGTGTCATTCAACAAGATGAGATGGAATTGACCAAAGCCTATACCCACATGACGTGGGAAGATGCGGAGCATACGAGAACTAACGAAAAAGGGATTACCTATTACACCAAAATTGATGAGGTCATGGTTTACATGAATCATCAATACCAAGACTATAAGCTTGACGATGTCATGGAAAAAGGTGGTGCGACCTACAAAGCATTTCTCAGTCAAGTGTGGACGGACTTAAACGGTGGTGACTCTATTAGATCCATGTCTGACTTGTATAAAGAACCTGCTTACAAGCTGTCAGATGAGGACCAAGAAGAACTAAAGGAGTTGACCGAAGAAGGCAACTATTTAGCCCTTCAAGAATTGGACAATCCCTTTCAGGGACAGACTGACGAGGATAGCTTAAGCATGACCTACCGATATGGGTATGAGGTCATTGATGAGAAACCAACGCTTCATCATCATATCATCTTAGAAGCGAAAGAAGGTCAAGTCGTTGTAGCTCCGATGGATGGCAAGGTATCTCTTGATGGAGAGAACGTTGTTTTGACATCTGGTAAGGGAGTGAATAAGACTAAACTAACCTTGTTTGGCATTCATTCAGGCCGAGTGAGTGAACATCAACAAGTCTTGGCAGGAGACATTATTGGTCAGACCAAGGATGGAACGGGTCTAAAAGTCACCTATCAGAAGGTTGATGATGACACGGATAAGTTGGTCTTTGTCAATCCAGCATTCTACTTACCGAATGTGATCCAGGTTCAGACCACCATTCTTCCAACTATCGGTCAGTTTGGCGGTGATGAGTTCGAGAGAGCCAAGGCAATTTATGACTATCTCAAAAGCAAAGGTGCGACCAATCAAGCTATCGCAGCTATTTTAGGAAATTGGTCGGTAGAATCTTCCATTAATCCAAAACGAGCTGAAGGCGACTATTTATCTCCGCCAGTTGGTGCGACTGATAGTTCGTGGGATGATGAGGGCTGGCTCTCAATCAATGGTCCAACTATATACAATGGACGTTACCCAAATATACTTAAACGTGGTTTAGGCTTAGGCCAATGGACAGATACCGCGGATGGGTCACGCAGACATACTTTATTGTTGGAATATGCCAAAGGAAAACATCAAAAGTGGTATGACTTGGGGTTACAACTGGATTTCATGTTGCATGGGGATAGTCCTTATTACACCAACTGGTTAAAGGACTTTTTCAAAAATTCAGGAAGTCCAGCTAGTCTTGCCCAACTCTTTCTCATTTACTGGGAAGGAAATAGTGGTGATAAGCTACTTGAACGCCAAACACGGGCAAGTGAGTGGTATTACCAAATTGAAAAAGGTTTTAGTCAACCAAACGGTGGGACAGCACAAAGTGATCCAAAAGCACTTGAAGCTGTACGAGGAGACCTTTTTGAAAACTCTATTCCAGGAGGTGGTGACGGTATGGGATATGCTTACGGCCAATGTACTTGGGGAGTTGCAGCCCGTATCAACCAATTGGGGCTAAAACTCAAAGGTAAAAATGGTGAGAAGATTCCAATTATCAGTACAATGGGCAATGGCCAAGATTGGGTACGAACAGCCGCAAGTCTCGGTGGAGAGACAGGGACAAGTCCACAAGAAGGAGCTATCCTTTCCTTTGCGGGAGGAGGACATGGCACCCCAACAGAATACGGTCATGTGGCTTTCGTCGAAAAAGTCTACCCAGATGGCTCATTTCTTATCTCAGAAACCAACTATAATGGCAATCCAAACTACACCTTCCGTAAATTATCTGGAGTGGATAGTAGCTTGAGTTTTGCTTATACGACGAAATAAAAATATTAGAATACTTGTCTTCTTGTCCTAAATGTTGTATGATATTTGGGACAAAGTGGTCATCTCATCTAAACTTTAAGCGTGAACATAGGTGTTGACAAATAAGGAATTATCCCGTATAATAAGGGTAAATAAAGATTATAAATTACTTGTGGGCTAGTGGATATGGTCTGCACCCGCCTGTGGGCTCCGCACTCAGTTCAAACTGTTTGTTGAGAAAAAGAATAGCAGGACTGCCTACCCTTGAGGAATAGATAGGGCATATCTAGCGTGAGGTGAAACTCAATACGTGGAAGAGAAGGAAGCACCTGCTTCCTTCTCTTTTTTAGGAGAAAAATAAAATGACATATACTTTGGAATGGCTCGAGACCTTTGATGGAGAGATTGATATTCTCAATGTCGATATGTCTTGTTTGGCCAATACTATTGAGAAATATGTTTCTCAGTACAAATACGTTTATCAGACAAATATGGAGAACTATCCTGAAATTGTTCTCTCCGTCCCAAATTCCTCTATTCCCCATCTATTAGGATTATCAAGAGATCATCATGTCAATTTACCAACTAATAATGCAGGGAGTATTTTTGAAGGATTAAAGGATGATTGGACATTGCAGCGTCTAAATAAGGCTGATAATGGATGGTTTAACGAAAATAAATTCAAAATCGTTGGCACATTACTACTTTATCAAATGTTACATGTGATGGAATGTAAATTTTATACAACGGATGGTATTTTGAATAGAAAAGTTGGTAAACGATTTAGAAGAGATAATATTTATTTTGTGGTCTTCAAATTAAGTAATGGTATTAGTTATACCGTTGAATTATCACATGAACAAGGAAATCAATACTTTCCAAGAAGTCTTAAAATCAACGACACCTTAATTACAAATTGTAGAGAAATAGAGCTGAAACTTGTTGACAAGAAACGCTTTAAGACTGCTAAAGTTAGAAAGGTTAATTGGCCGTCTTAATGTAAAAATTGATATCCTGATAATCAGGTCATCCACTTTTATGGGTGGCTTTTTTCTTTTCCCTCAATTTATTGTGATAACAAAATCAAGCTTTCTTTTTTATGATGGTATTGAACTTGGGCTACGAGCTGTACAAAAAAGAGAGTTTCTCCTAGAACGGAAAGTTCTTCGTCAAAACTCCTATTTTTGTCGTGCTCGCTTAACGCCCTCGTATCTAATAAAGAGTGACAGTTTGTTGCTACATAAAAAAGAAAAGAAGGACTATTTATGACCAAAACATGTAATCATCACTTTCTTGTCAATCAGGAAAAAGGCGAGAAACACGTCTTTCGCAAGAGTAAAAAATATCGCACTCTATGTTCCGTTGCCCTTGGAACCATGGTGACGGCTGTTGTTGCTTGGGGAGGAACGGTTGCACATGCAGACGAAGTCACATCATCAGTTGACACCACCATTCAACGAACGGAAAATCCAGCCACCAATTTACCAGAGGCTCAACCAAGTCCAGTTTCTGAACAAACAAATAGCCTAGATTCAACTGGACAATCTAATGGTGCAATCGCTGTCACCGTACCTCATGATACGGTAACACAAGCAGTTGAAGTGGCCAAGGCTGAAGGTGTTTCTATGGTTGAAGATAGCCCAATGGATTTAGGAAATACAACTTCTGCGTCAGAGACCAACCAACAAATTTCAAAAGCAGAAGCAGATGCCCAAAACCAAGTTGTGGCTATCAATGAAGTTACTGAAACCTACAAAGCTGACAAAGCGACATACGAATCGAATAAAGCCCGCATTGAACAAGAAAATAGGGAGCTGTCACAGGCCTACGAAGAGGCCAACCAAACTGGTAAAGAGACAAATGCTTGGGTTGATACCAAAGTCAATGACCTAAAAACTCGGTATGTAGATGCTGATGTGACAGTAAAAGAACAAGTAGTTTCATCAGGAAATGGGACATCTGTCCTTGACTATACAAACTATGGCAAGGCTGTTGAAACCATTCAATCAACTAACGAACAAGCTGTAGCGGATTATCTAACAAAGAAAACCAAGGCAGATGATATTGTTGCGAAAAACCAAGCCATTCAAAAAGAAAATGAAGCTGGACTTGCTAAGGCAAAGGCAGATAATGAAGCCATTGAAAGGCGTAATCAGGCAGGTCAAGCAGCTGTTGATGCTGAAAACCGTGCAGGTCAAGCCGCAGTAGATCAAGCTAATCAGGAGAAACAACAATTCGTTTCAGATCGTGCAGCCGAGATTGAAGCGATTACTAAACGAAATCAAGAAAAAGAAGCCGCAGCCAGAAAAGATAATGAAGCGATTGATGCCTATAATACCAAAGAATTGGAACGCTATCAACGTGACTTAGCCGAGATTTCAAAAGGTGAAGAAGGTTATATTTCTGAAGCCCTTGCTCAAGCCCTCAATCTCAATAACGGTGAGCCACAAGCACAACATGGGGCCATTACCCGAAATCCTGATCAGATCATTTCAACTGGCGATGCTATGCTGGGTGGCTACTCAAGAATTTTGGATTCAACAGGATTCTTTGTCTATGATAGCTTCAAAACAGGTGAGACCCTTAGTTTTAACTATCAAAATCTTCAAAATGCACGATTTGATGGTAAAAAGATTAGTCGAGTGACTTACGATATTACCAACCTTGTATCACCAGCTGGAACCGATGTCGTGAAATTGGTTGTGCCAAATGATCCAACCGAGGGCTTTATTGCCTATCGAAATGACGGAAACGGTGACTGGCGAACAGACAAGATAGAGTTTCGTGTAGTTGCTAAGTATTTCTTGGAAGACGGTTCACAAGTTACCTTCTCCAAAGAAAAGCCAGGAGTCTTCACACACTCTTCCCTCAATCATAATGACATTGGTTTAGAATATGTTAAAGATTCATCTGGGAAATTTGTTCCGATTAATGGTTCAACCGTTCAAGTGACTGATGAAGGTCTAGCACGTTCTTTGGGTTCCAACCGTGCAAGTGATTTGAATTTACCTGAGGAATGGGATACCACATCAAGTCGTTATGCTTATAAAGGAGCTATTGTCTCAACAGTTACATCAGGAAATACCTATACAGTCACCTTTGGGCAAGGCGATATGCCACAGAATGTTGGCTTGTCTTACTGGTTTGCCTTAAATACCCTACCAGTGGCACGTACAGTAACACCTTATAGTCCCAAACCTCATGTAACGGTGGAACTTGAACCCGTTCCAGAACCTATTACGGTAACACCAGATGTCTATACTCCAAAAAACTTTACACCAGAAAAGCCTGTAACCTTCACGCCAAAGCCTTTGGAAGAAGTGGTGCAGCCTAGTCTAACTTTGACCAAGGTAACCTTACCTGTTAAACCTATTCCAAAAGAACTTCCAACACCACCACAAGTACCGACTATCCATTATCATGCGTACCGTTTGACGACAACTCCAGAGATTATGAAAGAAGTAGTCAATAGTGACCAAGCTAATCTTCATGAGAAAACTGTCGCAAAAGATTCAACGGTGATTTATCCCTTAACAGTTGATGCCTTATCGCCCAATCGTGCCCAAACGACTAGTCTCATTTTTGAGGACTACTTGCCTGCTGGTTACCTATTTGATAAGGAAACTACACAAAAAGAGAATGGAAACTATGTCCTTAGCTTTGATGCGACTAAGAATTTTGTGACCTTAACCGCAAAGGAAAACTTGTTGCAGGAGGTAAATAAAGATTTAACCAAGGTTTATCAACTGAACGCCCCAAAACTCTATGGTTCTGTTCAAAATGATGGGGCAACCTATTCCAATAGTTACAAACTCCTTTTGAACAAGGGCACAACAAATGCTTACACAGTCACTTCAAATGTTGTAACGGTTCGTACACCAGGTGATGGGGAGACAACCACACTCATTACACCAGATAAAAACAATGAAAATGCGGATAGTGTCCTCATTAATGACACGGTCGTAGCCCTTGGCACAACCAACCACTATCGTTTGACTTGGGATTTGGACCAGTATAAGGGAGAGCGTTCTGCTAAAGAGACAATTGCACGAGGCTTCTTCTTTGTGGACGATTACCCAGAGGAAGTGCTTGATGTGGTGGAAAATGGGACGGCTGTTACAACCCTTGACGGTCAGAAGGTATCAGGAATTACGGTTAAAAACTATGCTTCCCTAAATGAAGCCCCTAAAGACCTTCAAGATAAATTGGCTCGTGCTAAGATTACACCGACAGGTGCCTTTCAAGTCTTTTTGCCGGATGACAACCAAGCCTTTTATGACCAGTA